>JBJOLD010000084.1:0-11095 GCA_046045765.1 Pseudomonadota bacterium
ATCGACCCTCTGACCGGGTTGGGCGATGAGCAAGCAAAAAAGATTGCAGATGCCATTGGCATGCCTGCCGGTTCGACGGCGCAAGCAGTCGATATTTTCCAGAAGCTCTACAAGTGCTACATGGATACCGATGCGTCGCTGGTTGAAATCAACCCCCTGAACCGCGATGGCAAAGGCAACGTGATTGCCTTGGACGCCAAGTTCAACTTCGATTCGAATGCGCTGTTTCGGCACCCCGAAATCGTGGCTTACCGCGATTTGGACGAAGAAGATCCGGCCGAAGTGGAGGCGTCCAAATTCGATCTCGCCTACATCAGCCTGGACGGCAACATTGGCTGTTTGGTCAACGGCGCTGGCTTGGCCATGGCGACCATGGACACCATCAAGCTGTACGGCGCCGAGCCGGCCAACTTCCTGGATGTGGGCGGTGGCGCCACCCCTGAGAAGGTGACCGAAGCCTTCAAGATCATGTTGAAAAACCCCAAGGTCAAGGCCATCATGGTCAACATCTTTGGTGGCATCATGAAATGCGACACCATTGCCACCGGTGTGATCACGGCCTGCAAGGCGGTGAATTTGTCTGTGCCGTTGGTGGTGCGCATGAAGGGCACCAACGAGGAACTCGGCAAGAAGATGCTGGCTGATAGTGGCCTGCCCATCATCAGCGCCGACACCATGGCCGAAGCGGCCCAAAAAATTGTGGCAGCGGTCAAGTAAGGCGGAGCACGAATATGTCTATCTTCATCAATAAAGACACCAAGGTCATTACCCAAGGTATTACCGGTAAAACCGGCCAGTTCCATACTGAAAAATGCCAAGAGTACGCAAACGGTAAAAACTGTTTTGTGGCGGGCGTGAATCCCAAAAAGGCTGGCGAGTCCATTTTCAACATTCCAATTTACTCATCCGTTAAAGAAGCTGCTGCCGAGACTGGTGCCACTGTCTCCGTCATTTATGTACCACCAGCTGGCGCTGCGGCAGCCATCTGGGAAGCAGTAGAAGCCGATCTGGATATGGCAATCTGCATTACCGAAGGCATTCCAGTGCGCGACATGCTGGAAGTGCGTAACCGTATGAAGGCCAAAGAAGCGGCCGGCGGCAAAAAAACCTTATTGCTCGGGCCTAACTGCCCCGGCTTGATCACGCCTGACGAAATCAAGATCGGCATCATGCCCGGTCACATCCACCGCAAGGGTAGGATTGGCGTGGTTTCCCGTTCTGGCACATTGACCTACGAAGCCGTAGCGCAATTGACGGAAATTGGTTTGGGCCAGTCGTCTGCCGTCGGCATTGGTGGCGACCCCATCAATGGTTTGAAGCATATCGATGTGATGCGTGCTTTCAATGAAGATCCAGATACTGATGCCGTGATCATGATCGGCGAAATCGGTGGACCGGACGAAGCCGAAGCCGCTCGCTGGTGCAAGCTCAATATGAAGAAGCCTATTGTCGGGTTTATCGCTGGTGTCACCGCACCTGCTGGCAAACGCATGGGTCATGCTGGTGCATTAATTTCTGGCGGTGCTGATACTGCTGATGCCAAGCTTGCCGTGATGGAAGAATGTGGCTTTAAGGTTACGCGCAATCCGTCAGAAATGGCCAAGTTGCTCAAAGCGATGCTGTAGTTTTTGTGGATTGTTCTTGCCTTCTTGGCTTGATCATTCGCTGAGTAAAAGATGCCTGGACCTGTTGGTTTGGGCATTTTCATTTGTGTCATGGGTGATGCCGTTCGACGCGCACCTGTTACCCATCTAAAAAATGAAGTTGAAAAATGGGTGGCGCTCTTGTTTGTTGTATGGGTGTCTGATACCGTCGGAACTTGGTCGTATTCTTCGTGTTCACGTTGTCCGCGTAAGCCTTGCCTCGCATAACGTCATTGGTTAAAGGGTTGAGTGTGGTTAAGTCCGTGTCATCAAAGGCCTTTTGGCGAGCCGACTGGTTTGCAGGCGTTGCTATCGTAGCGGCAACAGTCGTTTTGCATCTTTCAACAGACTTCATCAGCACTTTGGAGCGGCGGTTCTACGATTTTTCCAGCACTAGCACTTCCCGGCAGCCCTCCGACCGGATTGCGGTGATTGCGATTGATGATCAAAGCATCGCGAATATTGGGCGCTGGCCATGGTCACGGGACGTACACGCAAAGTTGATCGATCAACTGTCCGCAGCAAAAGTAAAGACGGTGCTTTACACCGCATTTTTCTTAGAACCACAAGTAGACGCGGGGCTAGTCTACATACGCAAGATGAAAGCACTGCTTGCGAATGCATCAGATTTGAACGGCACCAGCGAGCAAATAGGCATCTTGATAGGGGAGGCTGAAACGGCTTTAGATACAGACGCGCGACTGGCTTCCAGTATTAAAAATGCCGGGAATGTACTTATATCGTCAGTATATTCTCTGGGCGAGCAGCAAGGCAGGCCTGACAGCGCCCTACCTCCCTACGCATCAAAAAGCGCGATTGAAGACAGCAGTGGTTTTTCCATATCCGCATCGCGTGGCCAACAACCTATCGCACAAATTGGAGAGGCAGCCGCCGGTATTGGGCATTTAAACCAATTTCCCGATGTAGATGGTGCCGTGCGGCAAGAGCCGTTATTAGTGAATTATTACGGTAAATCCGTTCCCTCCATAGCGTTGTTAGGTGCGCTAAAAAGTCTCAACTTAGAGCCCTCTGATATTCGACTCAACCCAGGTGAGTCGGTCCAGATTGGAAAATTGCGCGTTAGGACCGATGAAGCAGCGTTAATGCTCCCTCAGTTTTATAGGGGACATGACGGGAAGCCTGCGTTTGCGGTCGATTCCTTTTATGACGTGTTGAGCGGCAAAATCCCGGCCAGCAAGTACGCAGACAAAATTGTCATCGTCGGTGCTACTGCTGCTGGTGTAGGCACTCAATTTCCGGTGCCAAGCAACGCCGCACTTTCACCTGCAGAAACAATCGCGCACATCACTTCAAGCATCCTAAGTGAGCACTTCATTGTTCAACCTGAGTGGGGGCAATGGGCTACTTTCGGCGTACTCCTGTTGGTTGCGACTTATGTTGTGGCAATACTCCCTAGGCTCTCGGCGGGAATGGGTGCGAGTATTACGATGGCAGCGTTTATTTCATTGTTGGCGGTAGAGTATGGAATGCTCTCCGCAAACGCCACATGGCTCAAACTGGTTCTGCCTATAACCTTATTGATCTTGGGGCATTTGGCACTCACAACAAAGCGTTTTTTGATGACGGAAGCGGGCAAGGTAAAAGCTGACGAAGAATCTGCTGAAACTAACCGCATGATGGGACTGGCTCTCCAAGGCCAGGGCCAGCTAGACATGGCCTTTGACCGGTTTCGTCGTGTTCCTATGGCTGACGCAGTGATGGGCAATTTGTATAGCCTCGCGCTCGACTTCGAACGTAAAAGACAGTTCAACAAAGCCGAAGCCGTATATCTGCATATGGCAGCGTACGACAAAAATTACAACGGCATACAAAGCAAACTTAATCGTGCAAAGAACTTGTCCGAAACCGTGATGCTTGGAGGTGCCAGCGGTCATCCTGGCGGAACCATGCTTCTCGATGGCGGTGCCGTGGAAAAGCCCATGTTGGGCCGCTACCAGGTTGAAAAAGAACTCGGCAAGGGTGCCATGGGGGTCGTTTACTTGGGCAAAGACCCCAAAATTGGCCGGGTAGTAGCTATCAAAACTATGGCTTTGAGCCAAGAATTTTCAGGTACCGACCTCGCAGATGCGCGCGAGCGGTTTTTCAGAGAAGCTGAAACGGCAGGGCGGCTGCAGCATCAAAATATTGTGACGATTTTTGACGCAGGGGAAGAGCATGACTTGGCCTTTATCGCCATGGAATTTCTCAAAGGAAGAGATCTGACGGGATATTCTAAGGCGGGGCATTTGCTGCCAATTCCAATTGTCGTGAACATTGTTGCTCGTGTTGCGCAGGCATTGGCCTATGCACACACACAAAACGTGGTGCATCGTGACATTAAGCCCGCAAACATCATGTATGAACCAGACGATGACATCGTGAAAGTAACTGATTTTGGTATTGCGCGCATCACAGACTCCAGCAAGACTAAAACTGGCTTGGTTCTGGGGACGCCAAGTTTTATGTCGCCCGAGCAATTGGCAGGTAAAAGAGTCGACGGACGTTCCGATCTATATTCTTTGGGCGTAATGCTATTCCAGCTTCTCACAGGCGTACTGCCATTTAAAGGCGATTCGTTAGCTGAGTTGATGTTCAAAATAGCGAACGAAGAGGCGGCAGATGTACGCACTATTAGGCCCGATCTATCAGAAACACTCGCAAACATCGTTGCCATGTCCATGAGAAAAAAACCTGACATCCGATACCAAACCGGGGAGCACTTTGCGCAAGATTTGCGATCCGTATTGAACCAATCAAACGTATATGCCGCTTCAAGCTCATCCATGCTTAAGGCTAACATGGCCCCCACGCCAGAGTGCGAAAAAACAGTTGCATTTGCTTCGACGGTGCCCAACCCCTATGCCAATCGACCCTAGACGTTACCTAGTGCCGATACGGAAATATAAGACTTGATGATGTATAAATTTTGTGCCAGGACGGATACTGGGCGTGCCCGAGACAATAACGAGGACTCCGTAATCTTCGATGAAGCAACCAACCTTGCGGTTTTGGCGGACGGTATGGGGGGCTACAACGCGGGCGAAATCGCAAGCGGAATGGCTACCGCCTTTATTAAATCAGAGCTTAGTCGCTGGCTGGCTGAGGCCGGCGATGGTGCCAAGTCTAAAGAAGTTCGGCGTGCATTAGAGATTTGTGTCGATAACGCCAACCTATCCATTTATAACTCTGCAAATTCAAATGCGCACTATGCAGGGATGGGCACCACCTTGGTGGTTGCCGTTTTCCGAGATGACAAGCTGATGGTCGGCCACATTGGCGATTCCAGATGCTATCGATCCCGCAAAGGTGAATTTGAGCAAATTACCAAAGATCACTCTTTGCTACAAGAGCAAATTGACGCTGGGTTAATAACCAAAGAACAATCGGCAAATTCTTCAATCAAGAATTTAGTAACACGCGCTTTAGGTGTCGAAGAAGTTGTTTTATTGGAAATAAACGAATACGCTGTTGAGGTAGGCGACACCTATCTTCTCTGCTCAGACGGTCTCTCTGATATGGCGGAGGATGCCAGCATCGCTAGAATCGTATCGTCTGAAGCTGATTTGGCGCAGAAAGTAGACTTGCTGATCCAGTTGGCCAATCACCATGGTGGACGCGATAACATCTCTGTCGTACTTGTCGAGGTCAAAGAGGACGTTGAGAGGCGTGGGCTCATTGCCCGATTGCTGGGAAAGTAGGGTGCTATGAATTGTCAAAAAGCAAATAACAAAAGAAGGGGTTGATCATGCCAAAAATGATCGTTTCGATCGATGAGGTCGTGATCAAAGAAGTGCAACTTACCAAGGATAAAACGACTTTGGGACGTAGGCCATATAACGATATAGTGATTGACAACTTGGCGGTGAGCGGTGAGCACGCGTTGATCCAAATGACTGGAAACGAGGTTTTCCTGGAGGATTTAAACAGCACAAATGGCACCTACATAAACGGCAAAGCAGTTAAAAAACAACAGCTACAACATGGGGACGTTGTGGAAATTGGTAAATATCGCATCAAGTTTGTTGGTGATAACGTCGTAGAAAATTTTGATAAGACAATGATTGTTTCGGCTCGTGCGCCGGTCACGCAAACTGCGGCAATAGCCTCTACTTCAGGGTTTGGAGTGGCCGGTTTAGGCAATTCGCCGATTGCACAAGTATCGAGCGCTGCCATTAAAGTGCTGTCTGGCGCAGCAATTGGCCGTGAAGTTCCGCTAACCAAAATTGTGACGACCATAGGAAAGCCCGGTATCGCCGTAGCTGCGATTACAAAGCGCCTGCAAGGTTTTGTTGTTCACCATGTTGAGGGTGGCGGAAACCCAACACTCAACGGCGCGCCCATTGGGCAAGACCCGATACAGCTAAAAAATGGGGATGTCATTGAGCTAGCTGGAACCCAAATGCAGTTTGTTCAAACCTGAGGCTGCGATCATCAATAGTGCAATTGGATCCGTAAAATGGGTCGTCTGACATGAGCTCAGTCAGACATTGGCCTCGGATTGCGGTGACGCTGCTACCACTACTATTTGCGCTGTTTCATGCAATTGGCTTTATCCCTTTAGGGGTAATGCAACACCTCGACGACATTATTTATGACGCCCGGCTCAGAGCCACAGCGCCGCATACGCTCGACGAGCGCATTGTAATTATCGACATAGACGAAAAAAGTCTTGCTGAGGTGGGGCATTGGCCGTGGGGCAGAAATAAGCTTGGCCAGTTGGTTGATGAATTATTCAACCAACAAAACGTTGTCTTATTGGGGTTCGATGTGCTTTTTGCGGAGCCCGACACCAGTTCAGGCTTGGCGCAGCTGACGGATCTAGCCCAAAACCAACTCAAAGATCAAGCCGGGTTTGCCGAGCAGTTGAGGCAACTTCAGCCCAAGCTAGATTTTGACGGAGTGTTTGCACAGGCTCTAGAAAAAAAACCGGTGGTATTGGCGTACTACCTCTCCAGCGAAAAAGACGCACGTACCTCTGGTGTTTTGCCAGCGCCAGCCATTGCAACAGCTGCCTTACAGGGCCGCGAATTGCGAGCAACGTCCTGGACCGGTTACGGCTCCAATATCGCTTCCTTGGCAAAAGCTGCGCCTGTCGCAGGTTTTGTTAATTCAATTACAGATGGCGATGGAGTTGTGCGCTCGTTACCTCTGATAGCTGAATACAACGGCCAATATTTTGAGTCGCTTTCATTAGCAATGTTTCGTACATTGACGGGATTCCCGGCGGTTGCGCCGGGCTATTCCCAAGAGCGGTTTTTATCAAAAAGTTATCAAGGACTTGACCGTATCTTGCTCAAGCAAGGGGAGACAGCGCTGGCAATACCAGTTGACGAAAGGGCCGCCACTCTAGTGCCTTTTCGTGGCAAAGGTGGTGTTGCCGGCGGGTCTTTTAAATATGTTTCGGCTGTAGATGTGATTGCTAAGCGGCTTCCTGCTGGCAGCTTGAAAGGCAAAATTGTTTTAATTGGAACAACCGCGCCCGGACTGCTGGATTTAAGGGTAACACCAGTTGGCGAAATTTATCCTGGTGTGGAGACACACGCGAATCTCATATCCGGGCTGCTGGACGGGAAAGTGCTGTTGAAGCCTGACTATGCCTTGGGTTACGAGGTGGTTACTCTCATTATTGCCGGCATGATTTTGGCGTTCGGTCTGCCAAGCGTGCGTGCGCTGGTCGCTGTTGGTTTAAGTCTGGTAGTGGTAGCTGCGTTGGCGCTGGTTAACTTCTGGTTGTATCTGTCATACGGTTTGGTGCTTCCATTGGCAACGGGGATCACCATGGCACTCACGGCGTTTGCGCTGAATATGAGCTATGGCTATTTCGTAGAAAGTCGATCTAAGCGTGAACTGGCAAATCTATTCGGTACCTATGTTCCCCCTGAGCTAGTGGACGAGATGGTTAAAGACCCAGACAGTTACTCAATGAAAGCAAGCAACCGTGAGCTGACGGTAATGTTCTGCGACATGCGCGGGTTTACCAAAATGTCAGAGAGCATGGAGCCAACGCAACTCCAAGAGCTTCTAAATAGTGTGTTTAGCCGACTGACTAGTCTGATACGCAGTAACAAGGGAACGATTGATAAATACATGGGGGACTGCGTCATGGCATTTTGGGGTGCCCCGGTAGAAACCTCTGAGCATGCGCATTTGGCAGTGAAATCTGCTATGGAAATGGCAAATGCGATGAGGCACATTAACCTTGAGCACCGAGCCAAGGGGCTCCCAGAAATTGGTATCGGTATAGGCCTTAACACCGGAGAAATGTGTGTCGGCGATATGGGCTCGAATATTCGCAGAAGTTACACCGTAATTGGCGACGCCGTAAACTTGGGATCGCGCCTTGAAGGATTGTCTAAGATATATGGACTGGATATCGTGGTTAGTGAGGCGACAAAGGTGCATGCGCCTAATTTCGCATGGCAGGAACTTGACCGGGTGCGTGTCAAGGGTAAAGAACAAGCCGTGACAATCTACTGGCCCGTGGCGCCAATTCAGCGCCTACCCGAAGATGTCGCGACTGAACTCAAAACTTGGGTGAGCTTTCTGAAGGCGTATCGTGCACAGAGATGGGATCAGGCCGATGTCTTGTTGCTCAACTTGATGCGGATGAACTCCAAAAAATACCTTTACCAACTCTATGCGGAACGTGTAGTTTCTATGCGATTGATACCGTTCGACCCATCATGGGATGGTGCAACGACATTCGAAACAAAGTGAGGCAAATCCAGTGAAAGTTCGTGTTTTAGGCTGCTCAGGCGCAATTGCCAAAGATTGCAAAACGACCTCTTTTCTTATTGATGACGAGATACTGGTCGATGCAGGCACGGGTGCCGGCGACCTGACGCTTGAAGAGATGCGCAATATTGACGATGTTTTGTTAACCCACTCGCACCTTGACCATGTTGTGGCACTGCCGCTGTTGGTAGACGCAGTAGCCGCGCAACGCAACAAACCCCTCAAAGTGCACGCATTGGCGGGCACTATTGCAGCGTTAAAAACGCATATTTTTAACAACGTCATTTGGCCCGATTTCTCTGCTATACCTACATTGGACACGCCTTTCCTCACCTTCTGTGAAATACAAATAGGGCAAGTGTTGTCGTTTGGAGATAAAAGGGTTGAGGTATTACCTGCGGTGCATACCGTGCCGGCAGCAGGATTTGCTATCACCGCAGGAAAAGGCTACTGGGTTTTCACAGGTGATACCGAACGCAATCCGGCGCTTTGGGAGCGCATCAATCGGCTGGACGTAGCCATGTTGGTCATTGAAACCGCATTTAGTAACAAAGAGAAAGAGCTTGCACACCGTAGTTTGCATTTATCGCCCACGGTTTTGGCGTCTGAGTTGGATTGCATTGCACAAGGCAAGCACTATCCCATTTACATCACTCACACCAAGCCTGCAGAAACCGACATGATCATGTCGGAAATTCAACAATTCGATCAAAGCCAACCTTGTGAATCCGTTAGCCGCGACATTCGCTGGTTGAGCGCAGGCCAGGAGTTTGAAATATGAGTTCGGTAATGTCCCCTTTCATAACAAGCAAAAACGCCGAGCAGGCCTTTTACGAATCGCAAAAAATGTCCTCAGACAAACGAGGCATGACCTTTGAGGCGCTCTTCTACAGGCAACTGCATCAAGTCACTGCGCGTATTCACGAGACTGAGAACGTCGCGCAAATCATGCTTGAGACTAGCCAAGACATTTGTAAATTACTCAATGCAGACCGCTTAACTTTGTATGCGGTGACTGAAGACGGTACTGCAATCGTTTCCAAAATAAAAACAGGCTTGAATACAAGCCGTGACCTGAAGTTGCCCGTCTCACCTCAAAGTATTGCTGGGTATGTGGCCGTCACCAAAATGCCGCTTAACCTTCCTGATGTCTATGACGATGCGGCTCTCAAACTGATTCATCCGTCGCTAACTTTCTTGAAAGAAGTGGACAAGCGCTCTGGCTACCGCACTCGGCAAATGCTCGTTGCACCAATTCTTGAAGGGACCACGCTGCATGGGGTTCTGCAGGTCATTAATAATAAAAGTGACGAACCTTTTGGCGAGCTTGAAATCGACGGTGTTGCTGAGCTCTGCAAAACGCTGGCAACCGCGATCCGTCAGCGTGTGCTGAACGTCTCACCACGGAAAAAGGCCACCAAATACGACGGCCTCGTTGCTGACGGGGTCTTGACTGAAATTGAGCTCAACAAATGCGTTCAAGATGCGCGTAACGCAGACCAATCCATAGAGCATTTGTTAATGGTCGAGTTCAAGATTAAGCCCGCGCAAATTGGCCCCGCCTTGGCAAAATTCTTCGGGGTTGTGTACGAGCCATTTAGCCCCAGTCGAATCCGGTCTGAAGGGCTACATGGCGCACTGAAAAGAGAGTTTGTTCTTACGCAAGGGTGGATTCCACTCGAAGAGTCACCCGAGGGGTTGGTGATTATGTGCTTGGACCCCGAAGCAGTGCGCGGCGCACGGGTGGTACCACAAGTTTTCCCGAGAATATCCAGATTCGCTTACCACGTGACCACCAAGGTCGAGTTTGAGGAAACTTTGGCCCAATTGTTCGGGGCTAATGCAGACGGTACCTCGATTGATGATCTTTTAGCGGGCATGGATGGCGGTCCTATAGAGGACGGCACGAACGATGACTCATTAGAGTCTGCCGCAGCTGACAACGAACTCGTCAAATTTGTCAACAAAGTCATCATCGACGCGTACCACCAAAAGGTGTCCGATATTCATATCGAACCAATGCCGGGTAAGTTCAAAACGGGCATTCGCTTTCGCATAGATGGCAGCTTGATTCCCTACGTTGAGGTGCCTGCGCACTTCCGCCAAGCCATGGTGACTCGCCTCAAGATCATGTGTGATCTTGATATTTCTGAGCGACGCAAGCCGCAAGACGGAAAAATTAAATTTAAAAAATACGGCCCAATTGATATAGAGCTGCGTGTCGCCACGATTCCCTCTGCCGGTGGGGTTGAAGATGTGGTCATGCGAATATTGGCGGCAGGCGAGCCTATACCGCTTGAAAAGCTAGGGCTCACGCCACACAACAAAGAGCGAGTGGTTAAAACCATTGAAAAGCCCTACGGTTTGTTTTACGTCTGTGGACCCACGGGCTCAGGTAAAACCACCACCTTGCATTCGATTCTCAAGCACCTCAACACGCCAGATACCAAAATTTGGACTGCTGAAGACCCTGTGGAAATAACGCAGAAGGGTCTGCGCCAAGTTCAAATCAACCGCAAAGCTGGCATCGACTTTGCCTTAGTTATGCGCGCTTTTTTGCGTGCGGACCCAGACATCATCATGGTGGGCGAGTCGCGTGACAAAGAAACTGTGGCGATGGGCGTTGAGGCATCGCTTACGGGGCACTTGGTTTTTTCTACCCTCCATACCAACTCGGCACCGGAGTCGATTACGCGCTTGTTGGATATGGGCATGGA
>JBJOLD010000114.1:0-5336 GCA_046045765.1 Pseudomonadota bacterium
CGGGCTTTTTGGTGGGCGGCGTGCCGCTGAACTTTGGCGTATCTGCGCGGCTGGGCGGAGTGGCGCAAGAGCCGGTGTCTGGCTTGGGGCAGAGTGCGCCGCAGGGCTTTGCGCAGGTAAAGGAGGAGCCCGCACAGCGGGCGGAGGACACGGAGCAAAGCCCTGCGGCGCGCTCTGCCCCAAGCCCTGCCAAGCACCCATCGTCATCCCTTGGTTACTTTGTGATTGAAGCCGACGAATACGACACTGCCTTCTTCGACAAGCGTAGCAAGTTCGTTCACTACCGCCCCCGCACCGCCGTGCTCAACAATCTGGAGTTTGACCACGCCGACATCTTTGATGACCTGGCCGCCATCGAACGCCAGTTTCACCACCTGGTGCGCACCGTGCCCAGCACGGGCCGCGTGGTGACCAACAGTCTGGAAGACAGCCTGACCCGCGTGCTGCACCAAGGCTGCTGGAGCGAGATACGCAGTTTTGGCGCTGCTGTGAGCGACTTTACTGCCGCTGGCGAACCGAGTGACTTTGCAGTGCTACAAAAAGGAGAGCGCGTTGCGCAAGTCCGATGGGGTCTAGGCGGGGTTCATAACCAACTCAACGCGTTGGCGGCTATTGCGGCGGCAGAGCATGTGGGCGTGAGTCCCGCGTTGGCCGCTGCGGCGTTGGGCACCTTCGAGAACGTGAAACGCCGCATGGAAGTGCGCGGTGTGGTTGCCAAGCCGCAAGGCAACATCACGGTGTACGACGACTTTGCGCACCACCCCACAGCCATTCGCACAACGGTGAACGGCCTGCGCCGCCAAGTGGGCGCAGCGCGCATTTTGGCGGTGTTTGAGCCGCGCAGCAACACCATGAAACTGGGCGCCATGAAAGCCCAGCTGCCTTGGAGTCTGGAAGAGGCCGACCTGGCGTTTTGTCACAGTGGCGGCTTGGGCTGGAATGCGACCGAAGCCCTGGCTCCCATGGATACCCGGGCCAAAGTGGCAGACAGCATTGACGCGCTGGTGGCGCAAGTCATGGCCCAGGTGCAGCCGGGCGACCACATCCTTTGCATGAGCAATGGCGGCTTTGGTGGCATTCATCAAAAGCTACTGAATTTGCTATAAAAATAGCAGCTAGCCAAACAATATCGACGGGGCCTAGCAGCGAATATTGCAGTCAATTTCACCTTGCACAATAGGCCAAACTATGCTCAAAGTGGCCCCATCTGCATCACCTGGCGACAAGGTCAAGGTAGCGCCTAGCGCTTGGGCACGCGCCTGCATGCTGGGCAGGCCGAGCCCGGGCAATGCAACTGGGTGTGCACTCAAGCCCACCCCGTTGTCGATCAGTCGCAACACCACAGTGGGTCGAGGTTCTGTTTGCCAGCGGGCTTGCATCACCACACGACTGGCTTTGGCGTGCTTGATGACATTGGTAAAGCCCTCCAGCAATATGCGCTGTACTTGCAAAATTTGTGGTGGCTCCAGGCCTGGAATCGGAGGCAGGCTATCCACATCCCACTGCACTTCGATGCCCGCTGCCTGCAAGCGTGGCTGCAAACGGTACCGTAAGGTCGCCAAAACGACCGTCAAATCGCTTTGCATGGGCTGCAAAGAGTCCACTGCCATACGCATCTCGTCCAGTGCGTAACGCACTTGCTCTTCCAGCACGATGGGCTGAACCTGGTCTTGGTGGACAAGGCTAAGCAAGCCCACCAGCTGGGAACCAATCCCATCGTGAATCTCGCGCATGATGCGTTGTCGCTCACCAAGCACAGCACGCTCATGCTGCTCTTGCCGCAAGGATTCAAAGGTATCTCGGAGCAGTTGCTCTTTCTCGGCGACGCGATCCGTCAATTGGCTATTGAGCATACGGTAGGCTTCGCTAGTCCGGCTAAAACGCGATACCACCAGTGCGGCCAGGAACAGGACAAACACAAACATCGCATGGGGCGTCAGCGCCAGGGTCGATCCACCCCACAGGCCCATGCGCACGCGCAACAAGTCATGGGTGCCAGCCATAAGAGTCATGCCGCCCGCGGCCAGCAGCCACCAAGCCTCTAGACGCCTGCGTTGCCACGCCTCTTGCAATACCACCCCAAAACAAGCAAGGCCGACAGCCTCCAGCATCACCAAAGCCAATGTCCACAGCACGGGAATCCCCAGCCCAAAAGAGAGTGCGACCAGCACAGCCATGCTGCCCAACACGATCTGAATACTGCGCACCAGCCAGGCGATCGGCCTGTCCAAAGCCAGCAGCACAAACCGCGCCATTAAGCCCAGCTGCAGTCCATAAGCCAGTGCCAACACTGCCCCCCACCACGGCCAAGGCAGCAGTGTGTTCTGCAACCATTGATCCAGGGGGCGCGCCGCCCCACATACTGCTGCAACGCTGAAGTGCCCGAACATGGGCTCCCGCTGCCTCCACCATAACCCTGCAGAGAGCCCGCCCATCAGTAACAAGCAGGCTGCGTAGGCAGCAGCAGTACCTTGTGTCCACAATTGTTGCCGCTCTTGCATGGCCAATACGACTGCTAACGGCCCCAGTACTACAGGCGAAAGACCCGCACCGCGAAACGCTTGGGCATGAATTTCAATCTCCACCAACTGCGGTCCCGCACCTTGCAATAAGGGGCGAGGCAAAGCCAACATGCGACTGAATTTGCTACTGTCAGTTACCGTAGAGCCAGGTTCACCCCATTGCTGCAGAGGCACGCCATTGAGCTTGACGCTTACCTGGTTGCCAGCACGCTCCAGATACAGACCCAAGGCCTGCCCACCCGACAAAGCACCGGCAGGCAAGGTCAATGTGTATCGTGCGCGCCCGCCGCGGCCAGGAAAGGCGCTGTCCCACCGGTGTCGCAAACTGACTTGCGCTCGCTGAGGAGGGAGTCCGTCTGGCTCCAACTCTGCCTCTGCCTGTATGAGCGTGTAAACGCTCGAAACATCAGGTGGGCTTGCCGCTTGCCCCACCGTAGCAGTGAACCACAAGCCCACTGCCAGTAATAGCACCGTGCCCAGTCCACGCTTTGTCATTTTGGACCTCAGGTCAACAACCCGCACTGACGTGCCTCAAAAACAGCCTCGGCTTTGTTGTGCACACCCAGCTTTCCGTAGATGTTGCGCACATGGGACTGTACGGTCGACACCGAGACGCCCATGCGATCTGCAATTTCAAGGTAAATGAATCCACGCGCAATCAAATCCAATACCTCCGACTCACGCGGTGAGAGCCCTTCTACCTTGCCAATCTCGGCCGGCATGCCACGCGCCGCTACTTTGCGACTGGGCTCTTGGGTAGCTGCAGGAGCACGCACTTCCTGCCAGCGTGCCAACAATTGCCGGGCGATGATCGGGGTCATGGGCGAACCACCTGCGTGTAGGCTTTGCACATGGGTTGCCAAGTCGGCCTCGGTACCATCTTTGAGCAAATAACCCCGCGCACCCGCCTCAAACGCTGCCAACATGCTGGCCTCGTCGCCGAACATGGTGATTACCATGGCAGAACAGGCGGGTTGCATTTGGCACGCCTCGCGTATCACCTCCAAGCCGGAACGATCTGGCAGCCCCAAATCCACCAACAAAACGTTCACTTCATGGTTACCCAACCACGCCAGAATCTGTGCCGCGGTCCCCGCTGCAAACAACAATTTCAAATTAGGTGATTGCGAGATGACCTGCGCCACTCGCTCACGTATGCGTACATCGTCTTCAACCAAAGCAACCGTCACAGTATTCATAGGTCCATCTTGCCATGAGTCATCCCCTATTGACATCACTTCGTCCCCCATAAACAGGGTAGGCTCACTCGGCACTTCATCTTTAACAGCTGGCGTTATTTGGCGTTTCGGCGCGCCTCCACCGCGAGAGACAACACCTCCAAAGACTCAAGTGAGTCGTCCCAACCCAGGCAGGCGTCGGTAATGCTCTTGCCGTATTCCAGTTTGCTGGAATCGTCTTGTCCAGGGGTGAACTTTTGGGCACCTGCGTGCAGGTGGCTTTCCACCATCACGCCAAACACGCTGGTGGAGCCACTTGCAATTTGGGTGGCAATGTCTTTGGCCACTTCCAGCTGCTTTTCGTGTTGTTTGCTGCTGTTGGCGTGGCTGCAATCCACCATCAAGGTGGCGGGCAACTTGGCTTTGGTCAGGTCGGCGCACGCTGCGGCTACGCTGGCGGCATCAAAGTTAGGGGCTTTGCCGCCGCGCAGAATCACGTGGCAATCGGGGTTGCCGTTGGTTTGCACAATCGCCACCTGGCCGTTTTTGTGCACCGACAAAAAGTGGTGTCCACCCGCAGCCGCCTGAATCGCGTCGGTGGCAATTTTGATGTTGCCGTCGGTCCCATTCTTGAAGCCGATAGGGGCTGACAAGCCGGAGGCTAGTTCGCGGTGCACCTGGCTCTCGGTGGTACGCGCACCGATGGCGCCCCAGGAAATCAGGTCGCCCAGGTACTGGGGCGAAATCACATCCAGAAACTCGCTGCCTGCGGGCAAGCCCTGGCGGTTGATCTCAATCAGCAACTGGCGCGCAATGCGCAGGCCTTCGTCAATGCGGAAGCTCTCGTCCAGATACGGATCGTTGATCAGGCCCTTCCAGCCCACGGTGGTGCGGGGCTTCTCGAAATACACGCGCATTACGATCTCCAGCGTGTCTTTGTACTTCTCGCGCTGCTCTTTGAGGCGGCGGGCGTAGTCCAACGCAGCGGCAGGGTCGTGAATAGAGCATGGGCCGATGATGACCAGCAAGCGGTCGTCTTTGCCCGCCATGATGTTGTGAATCTTGCGGCGGGTGGTGCTGATCAGATTTTCGACCACCGTGCCGCGGATGGGGAAAAAGCGAACCAAATGCTCGGGCGGGGGTAACACAGTGATGTCCTTGATGCGTTCGTTGTCAGTCGTGCCGGTGCGGTCTTCGCTCTGTGCGGCATACCAGGCATCGTTGGCTGTGTGGGCTTTTGCAGTCATGGTCAAGGCTCCTGTGGTCAAAATAATTAAAACGAAAAAGACATAAAAAAACCGCCGGGGGTGCCGGCGGTTTTTGAGGGATTCAGTACGTTACTTGTGGGTACGTTCAAAACTCTCTACCGCCGCAGGCGCTTGAGAACCAAAAGTAGCTAAAGTAAAAACGGGTTGAAGCCATAGGTTCAATGTAGCACAGCTTGAAAACCGCTCGCTGACAGCCCGTGCTAAGCGGTGCCGCCGACGGTCAGTCCGTCGATGCGCAAGGTGGGCTGGCCCACGCCCACGGGCACACTTTGGCCTTCTTTGCCGCAGGTGCCCACGCCACTGTCGAGCTTCATGTCGTTGCCGATCATGGAGACGCGTTTCAGGCATTCCGGGCCGTTGCCCACGAT
>JBJOLD010000164.1:0-9130 GCA_046045765.1 Pseudomonadota bacterium
ATGGACGCTTTACATCAAGTGGCATCTGACTCTGGCCTGCAGTGGATCAACACTGATGCAGATCGTGTTAACGCAGTGCAGGCTGCCATTGCAGCAGAACCCTTACCACAGCACCTGCCACGTGAACGTCCTGCAGCGGTCGTCCTAGATAACCGCCCGTTGGTACTGGTGGAGACTAAGCGTGACCTGCGCAACATGACCTTGCCGTTCGAGCAAGATAGCTCGGTCTAACTTAGTCAAGTACAAAAAAGAGGCACCAAGGTGCCTCTTTTTTTTAGTCAAATTCAAATCAAGGTCGTGGGATTAAGGGCTTGACGGTAAGCATAAGTGGCACTTGCAGAATCTTGCCGCTGCTCGGCCATTTCAGCCAACGCCCGCCATGCGTCGCGCCTGAGCTCTGTATCTTGCAAAAGTGACAACGACTGCTTAAGTAACTGCTGGGCCTTGCCCCACAGCTGCAAACGCATGCACACCACACCGGCCAAATACTGCAACACTGCTTCGCGCGGATTGGCCATCTGAGCTGCTTCCACTTTGGCGAGCCACGTAGCATCGGGAGCCTCGCTGGAGCTGGCAAAACTTTGCTCCAACACACGAACCAGCCGCACACGCTGCCCCAGCTGCAAAACGTCACCACCTTGGGCCATACCGTCCCAAACCGGTAGTAGCCACTGTCGGGCCACAGAAGCACTACCACCCAGTACCAATAACCGCTGCGAGGCTTCCAAGGCCACATCGGGCATGTGTCGCTCAGAGGGATCAAGGGTATCCCAGGCGCGTTGCACCTGTAGGGGATCGTGCGAGGCACGTACCAACTCAAGTGCCAAGCCGCGCGCAATGCTGTGTCCGACTTCTTCAGAAAATGCGCGGTGCTTCGTGAGCAGGCGCACCGTCTCTAATGCATCCAGATTGCGTCTTGCCATGCGGGCTGCTTTAAAGCGCAAGCGCAGCGCAACGGTGCGCCGTGAGGCACCTTGAGGCAACTGATCCAGCCACTCCACTGCAACGGTGGCATCGCGGTCATCCAAGGCCCACCGCGCCGCGCGCAGGTGTACGCCATCGCGGGCGTCTTGCGCGTCGCGACCAGAAGCCATCTCAAGGCTTTTCCGGAAATGGCTGTCGCGTAAGGCTTTGTCTCGAAGTGCATGGGCACTTTCTGCAGCAATCAAGTGGGTGATCGTTCGTAAACGTTGCGCGTGAATCAACATTTCGCCGCTCGCAACAACAGATTCATCTAATGTAATAACAAGCTCTGCGGCCTTGCGCGAGCGAATAAATCGGCCAGCCACCAAATGCGAAAAAGAGTCCAGCAGCGCCGCGTAAATGGCCCGCTCTCGTTGTTGTAAGCGCCAGCGTCGGGCCTGTTGCGGAATGCTGAACATGGCAGCTAGTGCACGCAGCGCCAAGTGCAACACAGCAAAACTCAGGGCCAGGCAAAATAATACTAAATTGAGTGACAAGTCAATACGATTAGGGGCCCAAAACACCGTAACGGTGGCGTGGTTGCTTCCTGCAAATAATGCGGTGGCAACTGCAATGCAAAACAACGCCATCAACCACAAAGCAAGGCGCATAACTACCGCCCCGCCGCAGCGGTGGCGAGGGCCGCTAAGGTGTCGTCTATTCGAGGCAATTCGAGCGATTTCATCTGTACCTGCACTTGTTGCAGCAGAGCAATTGCCGTTTGGGTTTTACGCGATGCGCTGTCAAAGTAGCGCCCCATTGCCACCGATGCCGTAGCCAAATCCGCCCGGGCGGATTCATTTTGACGTGACAGCAAACCCAAGCGCGCATTGAGTAAGCGAAGCTTTAGGTTTTCGCGCAAAAAGAAAGACTGTTCCGGCGACAGTAGGGCTGCATCAGGATCTTCAATACGGCTAATTCGCACCAAACTGCGGACTTCATCATGCAGCACTGCACCAACACGGACCCACCAGCTTGCGACTGTTTCGTTGGATTTACGTTGTAAGGGCGTACTCGCTGTAGCAAGTTTGACAGCATTGCCGACAGGCACTTCGTCCGCCAAGATCACCAACTCGTCGAGCTTCACCAGCAAAGCGGGAGTATCGGAGACCACAGTGCTTTTGATACGCGCTACATCTCGCGCAATGGCGCGTTGCAACGGCGTAAGCCGTGGCTGCGCAGCGCGAGCCACACGCACGTCGGCAGTTTTAAGGGCCTCCAGTAAAGGCTCTACGCTGCCAGTCAGTTGCGCCTGCTGCTGGGCCAAACGTAATGCAGACTCGATATCGACCACCAAATTTTCATCGCGCGAACGCGACATGCTTTGCATTAGTTCTTCGAGCTGGGTGCGTTGCAGTGTGACCTCGCTCAGGCGGGCTTCCAACACAGACTGCTTGGCCGCGGTTTCCAGCGCCAGATCTTGGGCTTGGCGGGCGCTGACACCGGCCTGCTTGGCTTGCACTGCCGTATCTGCACTTTGGCGAGCCAATTGTTCTTGGATACCACTGAGTTTTTGCCACAACAAAATACACCCAATCACACCAGCAAGGGCCAACAAGGCTGTACCTTGCCTCCAGCGCCTATCTGCTAAGCGGGCCAAGTCAACAACCAAGGGCTGCGCTGGCCAGGGTGCTGGGCGCGCATCCACTGGAGCGTCAGCAGGCGGTGTGGCGAGGTCAGGGATCATTGCAAGGATTCTATCGAGGCCACTACATCGGCCAGTATTGGCCGTGACTCACAAACAACACCAAACCCAGCGGCGCGAGCGGCTTGGGCAATACGCTTATGGGTGCACACTGCACGGTGACCATCCCAGTATTGTTGGGGCGCCATTGCAATCAGATTGGCAATCGCTTCAGAGCTGCTAAACAGCCATACGGCATTGCCAGCCACTGCGGAATGAATACTTGCGTGCACTTCAGGGGTGAGCGCTGGGCAGCGACGCTGGTAAGACACTACAAACTCCACAGCCCCCCCGGCTGCAAGCACCTTACTGGAAAACCAGTCACGCCCTACTCCGGCGCCATCGCTGTCGGTGGTTTTGGCCATGAACGTACTGCCACGCACTACGAGCACGCGATAGCCCGGGACCACGCGATGCCCCATGACAGCCCACAACGCCTCAGAATCAAACTGACCTTGCCCGGCATCTGGAGCGTCGATCATGGAGGGATCAACACCTGCTCGCAACAAAGCTGCATGGCTGCCAGGGCCCGTCACAAGCGCTCTTATTTTGATAGCTGACTGCGCACAGTGGGTGTGGGCTGATGCTGGTTTTAATGCAAAAAAATAATCTACCGCATTAGCGCTAACAAACATGACCGCGTTGAAACTGACCAGTTGCTCCCACGCTCGTGTGACGCGGTGCACATCGGCTGGCCCCCCAATGTCAATCAGCGGCAGGCTACTGGCCACAAGCCCGGCCTCTTGCAGCCTGTGTACCCAGTCATGCGCCTCGCGCGCAGGCCGGGTCACCATGACTTTCATGAATCAGCCCAGATTAACAGCGGATTGGCCCACCGCAGCTTGCAGCGCAGCTGCAACTCGCTCGCCCAACTGCACAGCCGAGAAAGTGTCCATTACAGTAGCTTGGGCCTGCGTATGCACCAAAGGCAAACGCCCCTCTGGGTCACCCCAAGCTGCGTCAATGTGCAAAGAGTTACCCGTAAAGACGGCATGCGCCGCTAATGGCATGGAGCAACTGCCGCCCATCACGCGGCTTACCGCGCGCTCAGCAGACACAGCCAACCACGTAGCGTGGTGCATCAATGGTGCCAAGGCCGCAATCACATCGTCACGCCCAGTGCGCACTTCAATACCTAACGCGCCCTGCCCGGCGGCAGGCAGCATGTGGGCAGGCTCAAACACGCTGCGAATACGTTCAGCAAGGCCCAGCCGCTTCAAGCCTGCGGCGGCTAGCACTATGCCGTCGTACAGGCCGTCATCGAGCTTGCGCAAGCGCGTGTCCAGATTGCCACGCAAGGCCTCTATTCTTAAATCAGGGCGCAGCGCACGCACCAAAGCCATGCGCCTTAAGCTTGATGTGCCTACCACTGCACCATCGGGCAAATCGAGCAGCGACGCAAATTTGTTGGACACCCACGCGTCGCGTGGGTCTTCGCGCTCCATCACACAGGCCAAAGTGAAGCCTGGAGGCAGCTCCATGGGCACGTCTTTGAGGGAATGCACCGCCAAATCTGCTCGCCCCTGTTCTAGCGCCTGCTCCAGCTCCTTTACAAACAGGCCTTTGCCACCCACCTTGCTTAGCGATCGGTCCAATATTTGGTCACCTTGAGTGGTCATGCCCAGCAAAGTGACTTGGTGGCCCTGCTGTTCTAGCAGTGCTTTAACGTGTTCGGCCTGCCAAAGTGCCAAACGGCTTTCGCGCGTGGCGATGGTGAAATGTTGCACGGTCGTAACCCAGTTGTAATCGAAATCTTGCGCCGAATGCTAGCATGGTGACCATGAAAAATGCCCCCGCCCCCTCTGCAGCCAAGCGCGCCAAAGACAACGAACGCCCCCTGGTAGAAGACATCCGCCTACTGGGTCGCATCTTGGGCGATGTGATTAGGGAGCAAGAGGGCGTGCAAGCCTACGAATTGATTGAACAAATTCGTACGCTATCGGTAGCCTTTCGCCGCGATGCCGATCACGAAGCCGACAAGGCACTCAAAAAGCTGCTCAAAAGCCTAAGTGGTGATCAAACGGTCAGTGTGATACGCGCCTTTACCTACTTCAGCCACCTGGCCAATTTGGCCGAAGACCGCCACCATATTCGCCGCCGCGAGATTCACGAGCGTGCTGGTGACACGCAAGAGGGCAGCATCGAAGTGGCCATGTCGCGCCTGCGCTGGGCGGGCATATCTCCTAAAACCATTTCCAATACATTGGCGCGCAGCTACGTATCGCCAGTGCTCACTGCACACCCGACCGAGGTGCAGCGCAAAAGCATTTTGGATGCCGAACGCGACATTGCCCAGCTGCTGACTACCCGCGACGAAATCAAGTTGCGAGCCACCAACGTGGCCACCAAAAAAGACGCATTGACTCCGCGCGAAATGGCCGCAAACGAAGCGCAAATGCGTGCCCGCGTCATGCAGCTATGGCAAACACGCTTGCTGCGCTACAGTAAATTGACCGTTGCAGACGAGATTGAAAACGCACTCAGTTATTACGAATCTACTTTTCTGCGTGAGATACCCAAACTTTATGCCGACATGGAAGCCTTGCTGGGCAACCAACCAGTGCATACTTTTTTGCGCATGGGCCAGTGGATTGGTGGCGACCGCGACGGCAACCCCAATGTCAGCGCACAAACCCTGGAATACGCCCTGCGCCGCCAGTCAGAAGTGGCCTTGCGCCACTACCTGACTGAAGTGCATTACCTGGGCGGCGAATTGTCTATATCGGCCATGTTGGCAGATTGTTCACCAGCAATGCAAGCCTTGGCCGACAGCTCCCCCGACCGCAACGAGCACCGCAAAGACGAGCCCTACCGCAAAGCCCTAACCGGCGTGTATGCACGCCTGGCAGCCACACTCAAGGACCTGACCGGAACCGAAGCTGCACGCCATGCCGTCGCCCCGCAAAATGCGTACGCCAAAGCCGAAGATTTCATTGCCGACTTGCGCACTATCGAGGCGTCTTTGCAAGCCAACCATGGCGGCGCGTTGGTCAACCAGCGTCTGCACCCACTGATTCGTGCCGTGGAAGTGTTTGGTTTTCACCTGGCCACCGTCGATTTGCGGCAAAGTTCTGACAAGCACGAAGAAGTGGTGGCTGAACTGCTGGCCACTGCGCGCGTGTGCACCGACTACAGCAGCCTGGACGAAGCCGCCAAACGCCAACTATTGCTGGGCCTGCTTAACGATGCCAGACCACTGCGCGTGCACGGTACCCAGTACAGCGCCCATGCCGACGGTGAGTTGGCAATTTTTGCTATGGCCAAAGTCATGCTGGAGCGCTTTGGCAAACAGTCCATTCGCCACTACATCATCAGCCACACCGAAACCGTGAGTGATTTGCTTGAGGTGTTGCTATTGCAAAAAGAAGTGGGCTTGATGCGCGGCACGCTAGACGCACAGGCAACGTGCGACTTAATTGTGGTACCCCTGTTTGAGACCATCGAAGACTTGCGCAACGCCGCGCCCATCATGCGCGAGTTTTATGCCTTGCCAGGTGTGGCAACCCTGGTGCAGCGCAGTGGCGCTGAACAAGACATCATGCTGGGTTATTCCGACAGCAATAAAGACGGCGGCATTTTCACCAGTAACTGGGAGCTCTACCGTGCCGAGATTGCGCTGGTCACCTTGTTTGATGCGCTGGCCAATTCGCACAACATCCAGTTGCGCATGTTCCATGGCCGTGGCGGTACGGTGGGGCGTGGCGGCGGCCCTAGCTACCAGGCCATTCTGGCCCAGCCCCCCGGCACGGTGCGTGGACAGATTCGCCTCACCGAGCAGGGCGAAGTCATTGGCTCCAAATACGCCAACCCGGAAATCGGTAGGCGCAATCTGGAAACTCTGGTGGCCGCTACGCTAGAGGCAACCCTGTTGCAGCCCACCAAATCGGCCACCAACGCTTTTCTGGATGCAGCCGCGGAGCTCTCTAGCCTCAGCATGGCCGCCTACCGCGCGCTGGTGTACGAGACCCCTGGCTTTACAGAATACTTTTTTGGCTCCACCCCTATTCGGGAAATTGCCGAACTCAACATTGGCTCACGTCCCGCATCGCGCAAGCCCAACCAAAAAATTGAAGATTTGCGCGCCATTCCGTGGGGCTTTAGCTGGGGCCAGTGCCGCCTTACTTTGCCAGGCTGGTTTGGTTTTGGCAGCGCCGTGAACACATTCATCCACAGTGGCTCCCCAGAAGAGGCCAAAGAACGTACCGCCTTGTTGCAAAAAATGGTCAAGCAGTGGCCGTTTTTTAGCACCTTGTTGTCCAACATGGACATGGTCATGGCCAAAAGCGATATGGCGCTGGCGTCGTTGTATTCGGAACTGGTCAGCGACACCCGCTTGCGAAGGAAGATTTTCACGGCAATAGAAACCGAATGGCATGCCACCGCACACGCGTTAGCCACCATCACGGGCGATAAACAACGTTTAGCTAACAATGCCGCCTTACAGCGCTCTATTCGCCACCGCTTCCCCTACATCGACCCACTGCACCATTTGCAAGTGGAATTGGTGCGCCGCTACCGTGCTGGTAAAGCCGATGAACGGGTGCAGCGCGGTATCCATATTTCTATCAACGGCATCGCCGCCGGACTGCGCAACACGGGCTAACTCGCTATCAGCTCGCGCACCACTGCGAGTTGGCGGCGTGACACGGCCAATAGCTCGTCCACCGCATGCAGGCGCACGGCCCAGCCTTCGCCCTCTTCAGGATCGAAATGCTTTTCCAGCGCGCGTATGGCACGCCGCGCCACCAGCGCATTGCGATGCACACGCACATAGCTACGGGCGTATTTTTCTTCCAGCTCATTGAGCGAGCCATCCAGAATATAGGTGCGTGCTGCAGTACGCACTGTGATGTATTTGAGCTCGGCCTTAAAGTAAATCACCTGGTGCAAAGGCAGGCGCTCGGATCGGTTGCGCTCTTGTATCAGCAAGGTCTCTTGCACAGGTAAATTGGCCTGTAGCGCCTGCCTGGATTGCGTAAAGCGCTCTGCTTTTTGTAGCGCCAGCTGCAAGCGCTCCAGCCGCACCGGCTTGGTTAAATAATCCACCGCGTCCAGCTCAAAGGCCTGCACCGCATGCTCAGCATAGGCAGTCACAAAAATTACTGCTGGCGCCGTCGGCAGGGCATTGAGCTGCTGGGCCAATGCCAGACCGTCCACGCCAGGCATATGGATATCGAGCAGCACCACATCAAAGGTTTGACGGTGTAACGCGTCCATGGCTTGCAC
Organism: Pseudomonadota bacterium; assembly: GCA_046045765.1. Taxonomy (GTDB): domain Bacteria; phylum Pseudomonadota; class Gammaproteobacteria; order Burkholderiales; family Burkholderiaceae_C; genus Allorhodoferax. Next base: position 7,874 of record JBJOLD010000164.1, read on the forward strand.
TGCGTTAGCGGCTTCCGCCTCTACGGTGACCAGAGGTACCTTGCAATTGCCTAGCAGGGCACGCATACGCATGCGTGCCAAGTGTTCATCATCCACCACCAATGCCCGCACAGGGGCACTGTGGGTCAAACCATCGGTCATACGGGCACCTCCAGCCGCACTTGGTACACACCCGCCTTCAGGCCACTGTGAAATTGTCCCTGTACGTCGTGCAGCAACGCCAATCGATCTCGCACATTGCGCAGGGCTACCCCATGGCCCCGAGCGCCCTGCCCTGCGGGCACCGTGTTGGTCACCTTGATGACCACCACGGACCCCCGTCTCTGGGTAGCAATCAACACGTCGGCCCCAGCTGCACTGGGCTCCACGCCGTGGCGCACGGCGTTTTCCACCAAGGGTTGCAAAATCAGCGGCGGCAAGCGCGCACCATCTGCGGTGGGGTCTAGCAACCACTGCACCCGCAACCGCTCGGCAAAGCGCACCTGCTCAATAGCAAGGTAACGCTGCGCAAGACTAATTTCCTCTGCTAACGAGACAGCGTTGCCCTGGTTATCCAGCGCATGGCGAAATAAATCGCTCAGGTCCTCCAACAAAGCCTCGGCCTTGGCTGGCTCTGCACGCACCAAGGCAATGGCACTGTTGAGTGTGTTAAATAAAAAATGGGGGCGTATGCGCGACTGCAACTCCGCCAAACGCGCTTGCGTATCCGCTGGCGTGCGGCCTTTGGCCCGCATGACCAAAGCGGCGACCAGCACCGCAGACACTGCGGCCCCCGCCACAACGCTGGCCGCCCAGGGCGCAGGCTCCATCACACCCGCTATCCACAACACACCGCACCCATACATGCCGGCCGCACCACCCATCAACACAGCCAAACCATTTTGTAACGTGGGTACACAACGCGCCAACCAGCGTTTTGAAGCGCAAGCGATTAACAGCCATGCCACAGTTGCAGGCAATGCCCCTGCAGTAACCAACGACAGTCGGGAGATCCACTCCAAAAAACCAGTTGCAAAAAACCCTACCACGACCCCTATGGCCAGCTCCACAAACAGCACAGCACGCAGCACCACGCCCATCTGGCAAGCGTCAAACACCAGAGCTTGTGACACCGCCTGATCAGCCGGCACTGAGGTCAGCTCTTGGAACGCCGATAATATTTGGGTGTCTTTCATGTTTGTCGGATTTTGACTCCATTCACTCCCCTGCCGCCCATGTCCCAAAACCAATTTGATAAAAAGTCCCAAGCGTGGTCCG
>JBJOLD010000184.1:0-2579 GCA_046045765.1 Pseudomonadota bacterium
CGATGGAGAATGAAATTACCCTCGTCGAGATCAGCCTCGTGCAATCTGCAGTGCAAAAGTCTTGATGCCACGCAGCATCATCTCAATCGCTACCGACACCAGCACCAAGCCCATCAGCCGCTCTACTGCCACCACCAAGCGGTCGCCAATCAGGCGCTGAATGCGCTCTGCCGACACCAGCACCACGGCGCTGATGATCATCGTGACGCAAAGCGCGCCAATCCACTCCATGCGCTTGTCGGGTTGTTGCGATACCAGCAGCAGCACCGTTGCCAGGGCCGATGGCCCGGCAATGGCGGGCACCGCCAACGGCACGATCAGTGGCTCTTGTACCTGCTCGTCGTCTGGGCGTGGTGGTGGGGGAAACACCATGCGCAGGGCGATTAAAAACAAAATCACGCCGCCGCCGATTTGCAACGACAACTCGCTTAAATTCATGACGCGTAAAAATCCTTCGCCCACAAACATAAACGTCAGCAGCAACATGAAGGCAATCAGTATTTCGCGCAGTATGACCAAAGGCCTGCGCTGCGGTGCCACGTTTTTCAGTGCGTTGGCAAAGACAGGAATGTTGCCAACCGGGTCGGTAATCAGCATTAACAAAATAGTGGCTGACCAAAATGTGTAATTCATCATGGCGCGTATACGGTGTCTAGTGATTGAAAGCCTTTGACTTCAATCGGGTTGCCAAAAGGGTCTAGAAAAAACATGGTCCACTGCTCGCCAGGTTGTCCGGAAAAACGAAGCTGGGGTTCTAAAACAAAAGCCGTATTGGCGTCGCGCAGGCGCTGGGCCAACGCCTGCCAGTCGGGCAGTGCCAGCACCAAACCGAAATGCGGCATGGGTACCAAATGGTCACCCACATGGCCGGTGTTGGCGGTGGTGAACGGCTGGCCTAAATGTAACGAGAGCTGGTGGCCAAAGAAGTCAAAGTCGACCCAGGTAGCAGTGCAGCGCCCCTCGGCACAGCCCAACACGCCGCCGTAAAACTGACGGGCAGTGTCGAGGTGGGTCACGTTAAAAGCGAAATGGAACAGGCTGCGCATAGGCCCAAAGAATACCAGCCCGCGACTGGAGTGAAGGTGATTCGCACATAATCCAGCCCATGTCGCTTTTGCAATCCCTTCGCCAATCCAAATTAATCGCTCGCTGCGTATTGGTGTGGTTTGCGCTGGCTATGTGCGTGGCAGTTGCGGCGCCGGTGGTTAATCCACAAGGCAGTCTGTTGGTGTGCTCCGCGTCCGGCGCGGTCAAGTTGGTCAATATCGGTGCTGACTCTTCTGTACCTATGCAGACCCACCTGTTGGACTGCGTGCTATGCCTGAGTGCTGGCGCACCGCCTGTACCTGCGCTCAGGTCAGTGGAGGCCCCTTTATTTCTTAGTTTTGCCTTGCGGCCTGCGCCCAGCGCATGGGTTGCCAAGCGCACTGCCGCGCCGCTCGGGGCGCGTGGCCCGCCTGTAGCCTGATTGACCTTTGTGCGCGCCGCACAGGCTGCGCGCTGTCTTGATGGTGCGCGCCTGTTATGGGGTGCGCCGCCATTCAATTTCACGTTAAATCACGCTGGATATGCCGTCTATGGGTTGCCGCATATCCACAGCAAGGCTTTTATGAAAATCAAAAATGCTATTAAATTAATAGCTGCATACGCAATACTGACGGGCGCTCACAGCTCTTTTTCTCATGTAGTGTTGCAGGACGGTGCTGCCGCTGCGGGTGCCAGTTACCGGGCAACGCTGCGCGTGGGCCATGGTTGCGGCACTTCTCCAACCTCCGCCATGCGGGTCACCATTCCTGCAGGCTTCAATGGAGCCCAGCCCATGCCCAAACCGGGCTGGACCCTGAGCACCAAAGTAGGCAAGCTGGCACAGCCCTATGAGGCCCACGGCACCAAGTACACCGATGGTGTTTTGGAAATCACCTGGACGGCCAACGGCCCCGACAACGCGCTGCCCGCCGACTACTACGACGAATTCGTGTTGCGTGGCACCACACCCACTGCGCCCGGCCCGATTTGGTTCAAGGTGGTGCAAAGTTGCGCCCAAGGTAGCAACGACTGGGTGGAAGTGCCCGCCAGCGGAAGCTCCACCAAGGACCTCAAGATGCCTGCTGCGTTGCTAGAAGTGCTGGACATTCGGGCCGCAGGTGGTCATTCGCATTGATTCACTGACACTCCCACAACTGAAAGAATGCTTGTATGAAACACATTGCCAAACTCTGCGCCACCTTGCTGGTCGCTACCCTGTCCACGACGCTATGGGCGCAAAACGTGGAAGTCAAAGACGCCTGGGCCCGTGCCACCGTGCAGGGCCAAATGGCCACGGGTGCTTTCATGAAGCTCACCGCCAAAGAGGGCACCCGCTTGGTGTCGGTTTCGTCCCCCGTGGCGGGTGTGGCCGAAGTGCACGAGATGGCCATGGACAACAACATTATGAAAATGCGGGCTGTCCCGGTCTTGGACTTGCCCGCTGGCAAGGCAGTAGAACTAAAGCCCGGCAGCTACCACGTGATGCTGATGGACCTGAAAACGCCGCTGCAGAAAGACACCACCATACCGTTGACACTGGTGTTTAAGGACGC
>JBJOLD010000232.1:0-15138 GCA_046045765.1 Pseudomonadota bacterium
AGAGGGCGTTCGCCGGGGAATATCACGCGCTTGGGCCGAATGGTGCCGTAAAACTCGTTTTCAATTTGTAGCAGCGTGGTGGCCAGCTGGCGGTAAGTACCATCAGACCCGCGCACACCAATGGCCTCGTAGGCAGGATAGGGGCGCGTAAGTGCGTCGTGCAGCGAATCACCGTAGCCTTGCAAGCTGTTGTAGCTCACGGCCAACGACGACTGCGCGTCACTTTGGTAACCCAGTCGACCCATTCGTAACGATGTGGCGTAAGGTCGATACATCGTAAATTCACTCAAACGCTCTAGCTGGTGCTGCCTACCTGCCACAAACGATGAGCACACCGCAGGTGATGCGCCGAACAAATACAAAAGCAAAAAAGCTTGTCTACGAAAGTTACGAATCAGACCAAAGTAGCGCTCACTCGACACTCCTGGCAGCGACCAGTTGTAATGAATGCCAGAAATCGTCTGCATGCGCCGCCCGTAGCGGTAGCCCAGCCCGGTGCGGTACACACTTTTAGCGCGGCCCACATTAGAGCTACCGTATTGGCCAATGGGAATGGCGTTATCGGCTGGCAGCCCACAGGGCATGCTAGACACCCACAGTTGCTCGTCGCCAATGGCGCGGGCCGTGAATTGCTGTACTTGCAGTAACTCTTGTACGCACGCATCCACACTGTCATGCACGCCAGTAATGAGTTCAACCTGTGACTCACTAAAATCGGTGGTGATGTGCGGGTGGGTCAGTGCAGCCCCCAAGCCGATGGGATGACCCGTGGTTGCCAAGTTACCATTTGCTTGCACGCGCAGGCTCTCTTTTTCAACGCCACGGCGAATGCCTTGCAATTTAAATTCATCCATGCCTAGCGCCCTTCAACTCAACTGTGGGGCATGAAGGTACCACAAGACCAATTCCCAAGCAGGCAATAATGTCGTCATGAATGCATCAGAAATCATCATCTGGTCCGCCATGATGGGCGGCCTTCTCACATTGGCAGTGGTAGCCCTTGCCGATGTGTGGGTGAATCGCACCGTTGCCTCCTGGCGAGGGCTGTTTTTTTTAGTGCTGACTGGTGGGAGCAGTATGGTGCTGTGCGACCTCCCCAACTACTTGTTTGATGACATCTCACCTACTTTATTGATGGTGCTGCGGTGTAGCTTGGGGCCATTGAGCGGTGCCATTGCGCTGAACTATCTGGGGCTTTGGCTCGGCAATACGGCTGAGGACACCCGTATTGGCGCCACAGTTGTCGGGGGCTCTATTTTGCTTGCTGCATCGGCAGTGGTGCTGGGTCTGGTGGCGTCTACCAGCCCTACAGAAAAAGAATACGACCTACTGGCTTTCACGGCCATCAGCACCGGCAGCTCGGTAGTGATGGCTGTATATGTATCAATACGGGCATCCAATTTAGGAGACCCGCTGGCTCGCTGGATGGTGGTGGCAGGCTTTTTTCTGGCCATTATGGTTGCCGGGCTGTTCACCCATGCACTGGCACCGGACTTTCTGAATATGTACGCAATAGCGCTAACAGCATTCAGCGTGGTGGCTTTTTTCCTGGTCGTTGTGGCACTTACCATCAGCCGCAATCGGTTGCACCGCAATCTGACGCGGCTTGCACGGCTGGCTCAAGGAGTGGACGGAACCACCGGACTACCAACCGGCTCGGTGCTCATGTCCAAGATTGACGATGCGTTGTGGCGCAGCACCCGCACCAACGGAGAATGTGCGGTGATTTGCATACAGCTGCGTAACCTTTATGAGCTAGGCGAAGTTGCAGGCCATGGCGTCGAGCATCAAATTCTTGCTGCGATGAGTGCCCGGGTGCGCAGAGCTGTGGGTTTCCGCTGTGTGGTGGGCTTGTACCACCCTCGGTGTTTTGTGGTGGCGATATCAGCGGTAAAGGGAAATGCCCCTTTGTTGTTGTTACAAGCGCGGCTCAGGCACCTCATGGCCAAGCCGCTGGTCGTGGTGGGCGATAACAACGCTTATTACAACTTTGCACCACGCTTTAGCATCGGCACCGCAACTAACGATGGCGGAATTGTTGATCCTACTGCTCTCATTGATGAGGCTGAGCGCCTTGCCATGGGGCACGATAGCGAGCCGCAAGACGAGTTGCCAACCACAGCGGCATCACTCACTGCATCCGCGCTTCAATGACTGCCTAGCTGCGCCAAGGCGCGCCCCACCTCGTGGCTGCCTTGGTCCGCACCGCTTTGTGGAACCATATCACCCGCGCGAGCGCACACCTGCGCCAATTGGCTGGCCAATTTTTCAGGGGCATCCACACCCAGCCCCACCCAAGCACCTTGCGTGAGCGTGATATGCGCGGCCTCAATGCTGCCCGCGCCTGCACACAGCACGGTGCGTGTGGGCGCGTCTTCAGCGACCAGCACCAGCATGGCAGGTACCACGGCTTCGGGCTTGAGAGCCTGCAGCACCGCCTCGGGCATCAGGCCTTCAGTCATACGGGTGGCGGCTGTGGGTGCCAACGCGTTAACACGAATGTCGTTCTTCGCCCCTTCAATCGACAGTGTTTGCATCAACCCGACCAAGGCCAGTTTGGCAGCGCCGTAGTTGGACTGGCCAAAGTTGCCGTATAGGCCCGACGACGAAGTAGTCATCAAAATGCGTCCGTACTTTTGGGCATTCATGTGCGGCCATACGGCCTTGGAGCAGTGCACAGCGCCCATTAGGTGCACGTCCATCACCAGCCTGAAATCGTCAAGTTCCATCTTGGCAAAACTTTTGTCGCGCAATATGCCCGCGTTGTTGACCAAAATATCCACGCGCCCCCAAGTATCTATAGCCTGCTGCACCATGGCTTGCACCGCATCCCAATCGGTGACTGACGCACCGTTGGCAATAGCATGCCCTCCCGCTGCGCGGATTTCAGCCACAACGGCCTCGGCGGCGGATACCGATCCACCGGAGCCATCGCGGGCACCGCCCAAATCATTCACCACCACTTTGGCCCCGCGTGCAGCCAACGCCAAAGCATGTTGGCGACCCAAACCACCACCGGCCCCGGTCACAATGGCCACCCGGCCTTCGAAATTTATGCGCATAAAAATATCCTGTTGAAATGTGGGAGACAAATACAACGGCATGGCTCTAATAGCCTTTGTCCCGCCTCACAGCCACTGTAAATCAAACCGCCCTACTGCCAAGTAACCTATGGAACTCAACTCTGAAGTCATACTAACCCCGCCCCGCAACGCAGCCACCGTGGTGCTTTTGCGCGACACTGAGCAAGGATTAGAGGTTTTTTTGGTCAAGCGCCATGGCCTGTCCGATGTGCTAGGCGGGGCCTATGTATTCCCGGGTGGCAAGCTCGACGACAGCGACGCGATGTTAGACGCCGCAGCGCATTTAGATCGCCAACCCACCGAGTTGCATGCGGCTTTGGGTGAGCCTGAAATTTCCACTGCCATGGCCGGCGCGCTGTTTGTTGCCGCGCTGCGCGAAGCATTTGAAGAGTCGGGCGTGTTGTTCTGCGAGGGCATCACCGCCGCTGTTACTGCTGACGCTGCAGAGCGCCTGCGCCAAGGTGCGTCGTTCAATCAAGTATTGGCCGACTTGGGGTTGCGCCTGCATTTGGGCGCTATTGCGCCGTGGTCGCGCTGGATTACGCCGCGCATGCCGTCGGTGACCAACAAGCGTTTTGACACGCGCTTTTTCATCGCCGCCATTCCACAACACCAAGTTGCAGCGCACGACAATCACGAGACCACCGAAAGCGCCTGGCTGTCCCCCCGCGCCGCACTGCAGCAGTATTGGAGCCGCGAAATTGAGCTGGCTCCGCCGCAAATCATGAGCTTGGCGCATCTGTCCCGCCACACCACGGTGCACAGCGCCATGGCAGAGGCCCGTCAAAGAACACCACCGCTGGTGTTGCCTGAGCCGTTTGACGACAACGGAGAACGCGTGCTGTGCTACCCCGGCGACCCACGGCACCCCATTGCCGAGCGTGCCCTGCCCGGCCCCACGCGTCTGATGTGGCGTAACCGCCGGTTTGAGCCTAACGGCGGGTTTGCTGCCCTGTTTTAAACTGCAGGGGTGCGGATCAGGTAATCAAACGCGCTGAGTGCGGCCTTGGCACCGTCGCCCGCAGCAATCACAATTTGTTTGTAGGGCACGGTAGTGCAATCTCCCGCCGCAAACACACCTGGCAGATTGGTGTGGCCTTTGGCATCCACCACAATTTCGCCGAATTTAGTCAGTTCAACCCTACCTCGGCCAGAGCCGTCGTCGGTCTTGAGCCATTCGGTGTTGGGCACTAGCCCGATCTGCACGAACACGCCCTCCAGCTCCACATGGTGCTCTTGGCCGGTGGCACGGTCTTTGTACTTCAGGCCAGTGACCTTCCCCGTATTCACGCCCTGCGCATCTACACCGACGATTTCGGTGGTTTGCGCGTTGGTGTGCACGGCCACATTGCGCAACGACTTGAGTTTGTTCACCAGCACCGCGTCGGCCTTGAGCTGGTCGGCAAATTCCACCACGGTCACATGGGCCACAATGCCGGCCAAATCGATAGCCGCCTCAATGCCAGAGTTGCCACCGCCAATCACCGCGGTACGCTTGCCTTTGAACAGCGGCCCGTCGCAGTGCGGGCAATAGGCCACACCTTTGTTTTTGTACTCTTGCTCGCCGGGCACATTCACATTACGCCAACGCGCGCCAGTGGACAAGATCACCGTTTTGCTCTTGAGTGAGCCACCGTTGGCCAGCTTCACTTCAATCAGTCCACCCGGATGCGCCGCAGGTACCAAACTCTGGGCCAACTGCAGGTTCATGATGTCCACGCCATAGGCCCGTGTTTGCGCCTCTAAGGCGGCCGCAAACTTGGGGCCGTCGGTCTCCAGCACCGAAATGTAGTTTTCAATCGCCAGGGTGTCGTTGGTCTGACCGCCAAAGCGCTCGGCGGCAATACCAGTGCGAATGCCTTTGCGCGCGGCGTACACGCCAGCCGCCGCACCTGCCGGGCCACCGCCGATGATGAGCACATCGTAGGCTTCTTTGGCAGACATCTTGCTGGCTTCTTTGTCAGCGGCGCCTGTATCGAGTTTGGCCACAATTTCTTCTACCAGCATGCGGCCTGAGCCAAACACCTTGCCGTTAAGAAACACCATGGGCACGGCCATGATTTCGCGGGCGTTGACCTCTTCCTGGAACGCACCACCCTCAATCACCGTGGTTTTAACCTTGGGGTTGAGGATTGCCATCAGGCTCAGTGCCTGCACCACATCCGGGCAGTTGTGGCAGGTCAGGCTCATGTAGACCTCAAAATTAAAGGCATCGCCCTCTACAGGGCTCAGGCCTTTGATCTGCTCAATCACGTCTTGCTCGACCTTGGGTGGATGGCCTCCTGTCCACAGCAGCGCCAGCACCAAGGAGGTGAATTCATGGCCCAGTGGCAAACCAGCAAAACGCAGGCTAGTGTCACCGCCAGCGCGCTTCAAGCTAAATGACGGCTTGCGCGCGTCTTGCCCGTCGTAGGCCACGGTGATTTTGTCAGCGCGCAGACTTTGGATGGTCTGAAGCAGGTCGCGCATTTCAGCGGAGTTGTCGTCATCGCCCAAAGAAGCCACCATCTCGATCGGCAGCGTCACACGTTCCAAGTAGCTGGCGAGCTGTGATTTGAGTGTTTCGTCGAGCATGGTGATTCCTGTTACTACAAATTTGATAGCTTCTTACGCATACCCCACGAGGGCTGCAGGCTTTTTTGCTTAAAAAAAAGCCGGACGGCTTGCTGCGTACGCAGCAAGACGCTGTCCGGTTGACAGGCGCTCAAGATGCGCCTGGGCGTCGGGCCAGATTAGATCTTGCCAACCAGGTCCAAGGACGGAGTGATGGTCTTGGAGCCTTCGTTCCACTTGGCTGGGCACACTTGGCCAGGGTGGGCAGCGGTGTACTGGGCAGCTTTCAGCTTGCGCAGGGTTTCTTTCACGTCGCGCGCGATTTCGTTGGAATGCACTTCCATGGTCTTGATCACGCCGTCTGGGTTGATCACGAAAGTACCGCGCAGTGCGAGGCCATCTTCGTCAATATGCACATCAAATGCACGTGTCAGCTTGTGAGTGGGGTCACCAATCAAGGGGAATTTAGCTTTGCCCACGGCAGGCGAAGTCTCGTGCCACACCTTGTGTGCGAAGTGGGTGTCGGTAGTGACGATGTAAACCTCAGCACCGGCTTTTTGGAATTCAGCGTAATTGTCAGCGGCGTCTTCCACTTCGGTGGGGCAGTTGAAGGTGAAGGCTGCAGGCATGAAAATGAACACGTTCCACTTGCCCTTCAGGGTTTCGTTGGTCACGGTCACAAATTTTCCGTTATGGAAGGCTTCGTTTTTGAAAGGCTGGACTGCGGTATTGATCAAAGACATGTGGATTTCCTCAAAGTATTGCTGTTCGATGAATGAACAACCTTGATCTTAGAGGCTAAGCCACATGTTCTGGGTTGATTGATCCAATGAAGTGCATTGGCAAATCCTATGGATCACCTAAAAAGCATAAAAAAAGCTGCCAGCCCACGTTGGTCGTGCGCAAGCAGCTCCTTATTTGATAGCAACCTGGGTTGCTATTGCGTCAAAATCAATCCTCGACAAAGGCCTCTTCGCGCTTGGCCTTCACCGAAGGCATCAACACCATCCCCAACAGAATAGCAGCGGCTACTAGCAAACCTGCTGACAATGGGCGGGTCAGGAACACTGACCAGTCACCCCGGCTAAGCAACAGTGCGCGGCGCAGGTACTCTTCCATCATCGGCCCCAGAATAAAGCCCAATAACAGCGGGGCAGGCTCGGTGCCTAGCTTCATGAAGATATATCCAACGATACCGAACAATCCGACCAACCAGATGTCAAAAGTGTTGTTGTTGGTTGAGTACACGCCCACCGCACAAAACAGCACAATAGAGGGAAACAACCAACGGTATGGCACCGACAACAATTTGATCCACATGCCGATGAGCGGAAGGTTCAAGATGATCAACATCAAGTTGCCAATCCACATAGATGCAATCAAGCCCCAGAACAATTCTGGGTTGCTGGTCATCACCTGAGGACCGGGTTGAATGTTGTGGATAGTCATGGCACCCACCATCAAAGCCATCACCGCATTGGGTGGAATACCCAAAGTGAGCAAAGGAATAAATGATGTCTGTGCACCGGCGTTGTTAGCCGACTCAGGCGCCGCCACACCGCGAATATTGCCTTTACCGAAGGGAACTTCACCAGGACGCAGCTTGGTCTTCTTCTCCAAAGTGTAGGCCGCAAACGCAGCCATCACGGCACCGCCACCAGGCAAGATACCCAAAACAGAGCCCAGCGCAGTACCACGCAGAACAGCGGGGATCATGTTGCGGAAGTCTTCCTTGGTGGGCCACAGGCCCGTCACGCCGGCGGTGAACACTTCGCGTTCGTCTTCGTGCTTTGCCAAGTTGCTGATAATTTCGCCATAACCGAACACACCCATGGCAATCACGATAAAACCAATGCCGTCAGTGAGTTCAGCAATATCAAAGCTAAACCGTGCCACGCCAGAGTTCACGTCCGTCCCGACCATGCCCAGCAGCAAGCCCAGTACGATCATTGCAATGGCTTTGAGCAACGAGCCGGATGCGAGCACTACAGCGCCTACTAAGCCCAAAATCATCAAGGAGAAATATTCAGCCGGGCCAAACTTGAAGGCTAGCTCGGTCAAAGGTGCAGCAAAAGCAGCAAGAATCAATGTACCGACGCAGCCAGCGAAAAAGGAGCCCAAACCAGCAGCGGCCAATGCCGGACCCGCTCTTCCGTTTCTGGCCATTTGGTAGCCGTCAATCACAGTCACCACCGAAGAGGATTCTCCAGGCAAATTGACCAAAATAGCGGTGGTTGAACCACCGTATTGGGCGCCGTAGTAAATACCAGCCAGCATAATCAGCGCAGCAATGGGAGGCAGCGCGTAGGTTGCCGGCAACAGCATGGCAATAGTCGCCACTGGGCCAATGCCTGGCAAAACGCCAATCAGCGTGCCCAAAAGGCACCCGACAAACGCATACATCAGGTTTTGAAACGTAAAAGCTACGCCAAACCCGAGAGCAAGGTTATTAAATAAATCCATGGTAATTATTTCCTCAGGCTTAAATAAAAGCAGGCCACACGGGGAACTGCAATTTGAGCAACACGACAAAGGCCAAATAGCTCATCAGCGCCAAAATGACGGACAAGATGGTGACCTCTTTGAAGTTAAATTCTTCGCCGGCTAAAGCGGAAATAAAAGTCAGCGCGACGATGCCAAGGATCAGCCCCATCGGCGGCAAACCGATGCTCGGCAAACCACCGATGCAAGCACCAAAAACCAAGTTGGACAAAATGATGAACGTTAGAGGCTTCCAAGCAAAGCTGCCAACTTTCTCACCGTCAATAGTTTCTACAACCAGGGCTTTGAAAGTAATAACACTTCCAAGCACCGCTAAAAGTATGCCAAGCATGAGGGGAAAATAGCCCGGGCCCATGCGAGCACCATTACCAATGGTGTAGGTACTAGCACCCCACGCAAAAGCAACGCCCACACATGTAAACATCAAGCCAGAAAAAAAGTCTCTTTGACTTTTTATGTTCATTTACTGTCTCCTAGAGTCAATTTATAGACGCATTCTGCACGCAAACAGCGTCGTTTTAACCCTTGAATGGGCGTATGAGTGTTCTTACCTAGCGCCAGCCCTACACCATCAGTGGTGGTGTTGAGTGCATCACTTCGTCCATCACCGTCTGCCCTTCGGCCACCCGCAATGCACCGGCCAAACGCAGCGGCCGCATACCGTCTGTAATGGCTTGCCTGCGCAACGCATCAATGCCGGGTTCACTGGTAACGCGGGCTTTGAAAGCCTCTGTCACCTCCAGCAATTCATACAAACCCATTCGCCCCATGAAGCCCGTCATGCGGCAGTCCACACAGCCCACAGCCTTGTAGGGCTTGTAGCCGCCGTTGATCTTCCACGGCTTGACGATCTCCCCCAGTGCTTCGCGCGTGGTGCTCTCGTCGCGCGCGCGACACTTGGGACACAGCGTACGCACCAAGCGTTGTGCCAGCACACCCAACAGCGTCGCATTGATCAAGTACGAAGGAATGCCCAGCTCCAGCAAACGCGTCACAGCTGAAGGTGCGTCATTGGTGTGCAAGGTAGAGAAAACCAGGTGTCCCGTGAGTGCTGCTTGCACAGCCATTTCGGCAGTCTCAGTGTCACGAATCTCGCCCACCATAATGATGTCGGGGTCCTGGCGCATCAGGGCGCGCAAGCCCTGGGGGAAACCAAAGTCCAATTGCGGCTGCACTTGCGTTTGGTTGAATGCGGACTCAATCATTTCAATCGGATCCTCCACCGTGCTGACGTTCACTTCTTCCGTAGCCACCCGTTTCAGCGTGGAATACAGCGTCGTGGTCTTGCCTGAGCCCGTGGGGCCGGTGACCAAAATAATGCCATGGGGGCGCTTGACCAGCGACTCCCAGCGCTCGGCATCGTGGCTGGAGAAGCCCAATGCGTCCAGGTCTTTCACCGCATTTTCGGGGTCAAAAATACGCATCACCATCTTCTCGCCGAAGGCGGTGGGCAAGGTAGAAATACGCATCTCAATCTCATCGCCCTTAGGGTTACGTGTTTTGATACGTCCATCTTGCGGGCGGCGTTTTTCAATCACATCCATACGCCCCAGCAGCTTGATGCGCGCCGTCATCGCGCTCAGCACGCCCATGGGCATCTGGTACACCGGATGCAGCACTCCGTCGATGCGGAATCGAATCACGCCCTGCTCCCGACGGGGCTCTAGGTGAATGTCGCTGGCACGCTGATCGAACGCGTATTGCCACAACCAGTCCACCACCTGCACCACGCCCTGGTCGTTGGCATCGAGCTGCTTATTGGTTTTGCCTAGCTCTACCAGTTGCTCAAAACTGGCGCCGTTGTTATTACCCGCCTTGTTGGCTGCGCGCACCGATTTGGCGAGCGCATAAAACTCGGCGGTGTAGCGCTGAATCTCCTGCGGGCTGGCCACCACTCGGCGCACGCTGCGACGCGCCTGGCGCTCCACTTCGTCCACCCAATCGGTGACGAAAGGCTGCGACGTGGCCACCGTAATTTCAGTCGGCGTGACCGCCACCGGCAAGATGCGGTGCCGCTCGGCATACACCGCACCCATAGCATCGGCCACCTTGCCCACGTCCACCTTCAACGGGTCAATGCGCAAATAGTCCAGCCCCGTGTGCGTAGCCAGCCACTGCGTGAGGGCCTCAACGTCTAAGGCGCGGTTGTCCGCAACGCGCCGCATGGATACACTGGCCAAGCGCACCAAGGGGTGCTGCGCACTTTCGGCCAACGAGCAGCGCGCAATGGTGCGCTGGGCCTCTTCTGGAGCAATGATGCCGTCTTTGTGCAGCCACTCCACCAGCACACGCCAATCCAAGGGGCCTGAATGCACGCTTTTAGATTGCCTTACGGGTTTGTTAAAGGTATTCATGCCACCACCGGTTTAAAAACGCGAACCCATTTGTCGGCGGGCAATCCCCATTGCTCCTGTATGACTGCGGCACGTTCTGACAACAGTGCACGCTTGGGCCGCGACGGGGTGCGCTGGGCCAACACTACGGTATTGCCTTCGCGGGTCGACTTAAAAGCCCACACCGCTTCCATACCAAAAGCCGCCGCAATTTTGTCCACGCTTTTTTGAAAACTGGAGGTGCGGCCAAACAGATTGACGGTCATGCAACCCTCATCGGTGAGCGTTTTGCGGCAATCGGCATAAAACTCGGCGCTGTCCAGCACTGGGGCTGCGGCCTCGTCGTCGTACAAATCCACTTGCAGTGCGTCCACTGCCCCCAGCCAACGGTCGTGCTTGATCTGCACTGAGGCATCGCCCAGCACCACCTGCATGCGCGCGTTGTCCGCAGGCAGCTTGAACCAGCCCCGGCAGGCATGCAAAACCTGCGGATTGAGTTCAATGGCGGTGGTTTTCATGCGCAGTTCTTTATGGCAGAACTTGGTCAGCGACCCCGCACCCAGCCCCAGCTGTAGAGCTTGGCGCTTTGGCACACTCGCAGGATCTACAAACAGCAGCCACGCCATCATGCGCTGGATGTACTCGTGCACCAGCACAATGGGGGCATCCACCAGCATGGAGCCTTGTATCCATTCACTACCTAAATGCAGGTGGCGGATAGGGCCTTCTTCGGAAAAATTGACTTCGGGGTGTTGTATTGGTTCTTTTTGGGCCATGGGGATTTATACCAGCAGCCCGGAGAGCTTTGGCAGTGCCACGCAAGCGTTGTGTGTGGTGGCCTGCGCAAGGTCTTCAAGTGCCATGCCGCGCAGTGCGGATACCACTTGGGCAATGCGGGGCAACTCAGCCGGTTCATTGCGGCCTTGGGGCGTGCCATCGGCGCGCTGCTGCGCTGTGGTGTACAGCCAATGCGGGGGGATATCCGGTGAATCTGTCTCTAAAACCAAGGCATCCAGCGGTAACACGGTTACCAAATGGCGCAACTGCAAGGCACGCTCAAACGTCACCGCACCGCCAAACCCCAGCTTGAAACCCAGACGGATAAATTCACGTGCCTGAACTTCGCTGCCATTGAAGGCGTGGGCAATGCCGGTCCAGCGCGCGTTCTTAACCCGCAAATACTTCAGCAATCGGTCGGCAGAGCGGCGTACGTGCAGCACCACAGGCAACTGGTGTTGCTGCGCCAAAGCGAGCTGGGCGGCATAGACCTGCTCTTGCAAAGCACGCATCGCAGCGCTTTGCAAACCGGGCACAAAAAAATCCAGGCCAATCTCGCCCACGGCGACCAAGCGGGGATCGGATGCGTGTTCTACCAGCGCCTGCGCCAAAGCATCTAAATCGTGCATTGCCATACTGGGGACATACAGAGGGTGGATGCCTAGGCAATAACTGTCTCTGCCCGCATGGGCAAGCGCGCGCACGGCCTCGAAATTGGCAACTTCTACCGCTGGAATAACGCAATGTTGCACACCCGCAAGATGGGCCCGCTCACGCACACCGGACGCAGGCAGCGCCAGTTCCGCTGCATCCAGATGGCAGTGGGTATCAATCCAGCGCATGGCGCACCTTATTTTTTGCGTTGCACAAACAAGTTGCGCCTGAAGTCTTCCGGGTAAGCAAACGTGACAGCTCCGTTCTTCACCATCCCCATGACCAGCATGTTGGGTGTCACAGCGTCATGGTCGTCTTTAGAAAATGGTCTCTCATGGGTGGAAACCACGCCATAGTAGGCGCGTGGCAGATTTTCCAGCGCATTTTTGATGCTAGGGCCACTCAAATCCCCGTTGCGCAATGAGAGTATCGCGTAGGTCAGCAAATACACGGTGTCGTAGGCCTGCGCGGCAGCCATGGGAACGGCTATTTTCTTGGTTCCGAACTTGCGCGCATAGGCGCTCAAAAATGCCACTCGGCGCTCATTGCTGGGCTCGGCGACAAAGGTCTGGGCCATCAGCGCCCCCTCCGCCGCTTGCTTCGCGCCATCGATGAAGAAAGGAAAGGACAGTGTCCAAGCGCCCACTTGGGTCACTTTCCAGCCCAACGCCTGCCGGCCATTCGCAATAACTGCATTTTCCGGACCCACCGTGTAACTGAAAATCACGTTGGCCCCGGCGGCCTTGGCCTCCTTGAGTTCGTTGGTCAGGTCCTTGACACCCAGATCAAACCGCGCAACGTAGGCCGGTTTGACCCCTTTGGCTTCCAGTGCCCGCACCACGTCTTGCAGGCCCGCCTCACCGTAGCCAGTTTTATCCGCAAAGATGGCGACCTTGTTCCAGCCTCTGGACACAATATCGTCCACCACGAAAGGCGCTTGAATACCGTCACGCGCGGAGGTACGAAAGATAAAGCTTTCTGCGGCGGGGTACTTGGCCGTGATGGGAGTGCCGGTTGCACACGACACCAACAAAGGTGACTTGGCCTGCTGGTACACCTCCAGCGATTTCATGGCTACCCCCGTATTGCAAAACCCTATGGTGGCGACCACGCCCTCCTGCACCAGTTCTTTGGAAAGTTGCAAGCCGGCGTCGGGACTGGCCATGTCGTCTTTGATGGCCAGTTCGATTTGCCGCCCCATGTAGCCGCCGGACGCATTGATTTCATCGACCGCCAATTGAGCACCGTTGCGCATGGGTAACCCGAAGTCTGCAGATGCCCCGGTAAAAGGGCCAATCAGCCCAATACGCACCGGCTTGGCCAGCTGCGCAAATGCAGATGATGTAAGTGCAGCCAGCGCCGCGGCACAGATGCTCCGTTGAAACCATGAAATATGCATAACGACCCGATGTTGCAATGAAGTGCTCAGCATAGGTCGCTGCAGGTAAATCAGCCTCCAGTGAAACCCTTGCGAGGGCCTCTGCAGCCTGACAAACGGCTGACGCCCTCTAGTGCTGCACTGGCTTCAGCGCCAATGGCGGTAGTGACCGCCACCGTACCCGCCGCCCCAATAGCCAAAACCTAACCCAATGGTCAAGGGCACCGCGTTGTAGTTGGGCACGTAGTACACCGGCGGCGCACGCACGATGACAGGTTGCTGGGTATAGATCTGCTGGGTGATCACGGGTTGCTGCGCTACAAACACAGGTGGGGCGTTGATTACACCCACCTGCGTGTTGGCTCCAACGGCAGACACCTGCAAAGCAATGCTGGGGCCTGGGTCGTTGGGCATTTGCACCGAATATTGCTTTCCCGCGTACTCGTACACCACGTTATAGCCCACCGTGCGGTTCTCATAAAACGTCTGTGTGCCGCAGCGCTGCACGTCCTGAATCTGGTTGGGGCCTGAGCCTTCAATGCGATCGCCCACCATGGAGCCTCCGATAGCACCAATGATGGTGGCTGCTGCCTGCCCTGCGCCGCGCCCACCCGCAGCATTGCCCAGCGCACCACCTGCCAGAGCACCCAAAACGGCACCTGTGCCTGACTTGGGCTGCTGGTATTCCACCCGCTCGGTGGTACACACTTGGCGCTGCACACCGACTTGCTGCACCACGGGTGTGGATGAGAGCACACGCCCCACCTCTTGCGCATAAGCACCAACACAAGCGGCCAAGGTGCCAGCCAAAAGAATGAATTTTTTCATGTCATGTCGCCTCAAAAGTGACAGGCGCAGCGCTGGGTGCAGCGCTGGCCCCAACCCTTAACGCGCTGGGTTGGCACTTTGGTTGACATCAGGCCAAATGGCCGCCCAAGCGTCCGCCAACCAAGCGCAGCACCCTGTCGCAACGCCGGGCAAGCGTTTCGTCGTGGGTGACCAACACAAATGCGGTGCCTTGGCTGCGGGCCACGTCCAGCATCAGATCAAACACACCATCGGCAGTGCTGCGGTCCAGATTGCCGGTGGGTTCATCGGCCAGCACACAGTCGGGATTAGTCACCAGTGCCCGGGCAATGGCCACGCGCTGGCGCTCACCACCGGACAGCTCAGCCGGACGGTGATACAAACGGTCTTTTAAGCCCACTTTTGCTAGCATTTTTGTAGCTGCTTGCGCACATTCCACGTGGGCTAGACGCCGAATTGTCAATGGCATAGCCACATTGTCCAAGGCACTGAACTCTGGCAGCAGGTGGTGAAACTGGTAGACGAAACCCAAGTGTTTGTTACGCAAACGCCCTTGCTTGGCGGCGTTGAGCCCCGCCAACGCCTGCCCACACAAGGTGACCGCGCCACTGGTGGGGGCATCCAGCCCGCCCAGCAAATGCAACAGCGTGCTTTTGCCCGAGCCTGATGCGCCCACGATGGCCAGCGTCTCTCCCTTGTGCACTTGCAGATCAACACCGTGCAGCACGGTGACATCCAAACGGCCCTCAGAAAAACGCTTGGTCAGGCCCACACACTGCAGCAGCGCACCAGAGGGCGTGAGCGGGGCTGGGCCGCCCCGAGCTGCGAGGGCCCCCTCGGAGGGCAGCGACCCGCGCAAGCGGTGGAGCGTGGGGGCAACACTACTCATACCGCAGCGCCTCCGCTGGGTTCACCTGGCTGGCGCGCCAACTGGGGTACAGAGTGGCGATAAACGCCATCACCAGCGCAATCACGGCGATGGGGAGGATGTCAGACTGTTGTGGGTCACTGGGCATACGGCTGATCAGGTAAATGTCTTTGGGCAAAAAGC
>JBJOLD010000241.1:0-2505 GCA_046045765.1 Pseudomonadota bacterium
GTTGAAACTTCATTGCCCTTGTCTCCTGCAACCAGATCGCCCGCTTCATATCGAGTACCTCCTGTACCCAACCTTCTATGCGGACAATTCATTTGCTAAAAACAGGACAATTCATTTACTCTCTACAGTATTTTGCAAAATAGTTGACATAAAGATAAAAGTCGCGCTATAATCGAAGGCTTCGCGGTTAAAGAGTTTCAATAACAGCGAAATCAGCTCAAGCGGAGCGGCTGCCTTAACGGGTGGTTGCAACGACGGGACCAAGACTAACTGGGTGTCCAGTACAAGTTGGAAAAATAGATAACATGATCCAAACAGAATCTCGATTAGAGGTTGCCGATAACACAGGTGCTAAGTCTGTGCTTTGCATTAAGGTGCTCGGCGGCTCCAAGCGTCGCTACGCTAGCGTAGGCGATGTCATCAAGGTCAGCATTAAAGAAGCTGCACCGCGCGGTCGCGTCAAAAAAGGCGAGATCTATAGTGCTGTGGTTGTTCGTACCGCCAAAGGTATTCGTCGTGCAGACGGATCTTTGGTTAAGTTCGATAGCAATGCTGCCGTTCTTTTGAACGCAAAATTAGAGCCTATCGGCACTCGCATCTTTGGACCAGTTACGCGTGAATTGCGTACTGAGAAGTTCATGAAGATCGTGTCCTTGGCGCCTGAAGTTTTGTAAAAGGCTGCACAGAAATGAATAAGATTAAAACGGGTGACGAGGTTATCGTCATTGCAGGTAAAGACAAAGCAAAGCGCGGCGTGGTTGCGTCGCGTGCTGACGATAGTCATGTCGTTGTGACTGGTATTAATGTTGCTAAAAAGCACACGAAACCAAACCCAATGAAAAACGTTGTTGGCGGTATTGTTGATAAGACGATGCCAATTCATCAATCCAATGTGGCAATTTTTAACGCTTCGACTGGTAAGGCCGACCGCGTTGGAATTAAGACATTGGCGGACGGCACGCGTGTTCGTGTTTATAAATCTAGCGGAGAAGAGATCAAATCGGTCGTTCCTGCTAAGAAGTCTGCTTGAGGTTAAATTAAATGGCACGTTTACAACAAATTTACCGCGAAAAGCTGGCGCCTGAATTGGCTGCTAAGTTCGGCTACACGTCTCCAATGCAGGTTCCGCGTTTGACCAAGATTACTCTCAATATGGGTGTTGGTGAGGCGGTTGCTGATAAGAAGATTTTGGACAATGCAGTAGCAGATTTGACAAAAATTGCAGGCCAAAAACCTGTTGTCACCAAAGCTAAAAAAGCGATTGCGGGTTTCAAAATCCGTCAAGATTTGCCAATCGGCTGCATGGTGACACTCCGTGGCGTTCAGATGTATGAATTCCTCGATCGTTTCGTCACCATTGCATTGCCTCGCGTTCGTGACTTCCGTGGTATTTCGGGTCGTGCCTTTGATGGCCGCGGCAATTACAACATCGGCGTGAAAGAGCAAATCATTTTTCCTGAAATTGAGTATGACAAAGTTGATGCTTTGCGTGGCCTCAATATCAGTATCACCACTACTGCGAAAACTGACGAAGAGTGCAAAGCGCTTTTGACTGGTTTCCGCTTCCCGTTCAAAAACTAAAGGTGCAATGTGGCTAAACAAGCATTAATCCAGCGTGAACTCAAGCGTGATAATTTGGTTGCAAAATTTGCTGCCAAACATGCTGAGCTAAAAGCAATATCTAAAGACGCAAAGAAGAGTGAAGATGAGCGTGCAGCCGCACGTTTGGCTTTGCAGAAAATACCGCGTAATGCCAATCCAACTCGTCAGCGCAATCGCTGTGAATTGACTGGCCGTCCGCGTGGTACTTTCCGTCAATTCGGCTTGGCTCGTGCCAAGATTCGTGAAATGGCTTTTGTCGGGGAAATCCCTGGCATTACTAAAGCCAGTTGGTAATCAGGAGAACAAATAATGAGCATGAGTGATCCTATTGCCGATTTGTTGACACGTATTCGCAATGCGCAAGCGGTTGCGAAGCCTGTTGTAACTGTGCCATCTTCTAAAGTGAAGATTGCTATTACGCAAGTGTTGGCTGACGAAGGTTATATCGATGGTTTTAAGGTTAAAACTGAAGGCGGCAAGTCCGAACTTGAGATTGCCTTGAAATATTACGCTGGCCGTCCAGTTATTGAGCGCATTGAGCGCGTTAGCCGCCCTGGCTTGCGCGTCTACAAGGGCTCTGACTCAATTCCGCAGGTTATGAACGGCTTGGGTGTGGCAATCGTCACAACACCTAAAGGCGTGATGACCGATCGCAAAGCCCGCGCTAATGGCGTTGGTGGCGAAGTTCTTTGCTACGTCGCTTAAAGAGAGGCAGAACAAAATGTCCCGTGTAGGCAAAATGCCCGTAACCATTCCTGCAGGTGTAGAGTTTGGTATTAAAGAAAACATCATCAGCATCAAGGGCGCTGGTGGTACGTTGAGTTTGGCTCAGCATGCGTCTGTGTCGATTCAAAACGATACAGGTAAAATTAGTTTTATCCCTGTTAATGATTCGCGCGAAGC
>JBJOLD010000249.1:0-6957 GCA_046045765.1 Pseudomonadota bacterium
CTTTGGGCGTGGTCACCTCCATCAACGGCAGCGTGCGCTACGTGGGTGAGATTGTGGGCATGGCAAGCCATGCAGGCACCACGCCCATGGACCGCAGGCGCGATGCCGCCACCGCCGCCGCAGAGCTGGCCTTATGTGTAGAAAAGCGCGCGTCCGCTGAGCCCCATTTGGTGGGTACCGTGGGCATGCTGGAGGTGCCCAATGGTTCTATCAATGTGGTGCCCGGCAGCTGCAAATTCAGCCTGGACATTCGCGCCACCACCAACGCCGTGCGCGACGCTTGTGCGGCCGACGTGCTGGCTGCGCTGAAAACCATTTGCGACCGACGCGGCCTGCATTACCGCCTGGAAGAAACCATGCGCGCCGCAGCAGCACCTAGCGCCCCCGCATGGCAAGCGCGTTGGGAAGCCGCCGTGCAGGCGCTTGGCTTGCCGGTGCACCGCATGCCCAGTGGGGCCGGGCATGACGCTATGAAGCTGCATGAAATCATGCCGCAGGCCATGCTGTTTATGCGCGGCTTGAATGCCGGCATCAGCCATAACCCACTGGAATCCATTACCAATGACGACACCGAACTGTGTGTCCACGCTTTTCAAAATCTGCTTAACCAATTAGCAACGGAACTCGCATGAACACACCCCAAACCGCCGCACTGGATGCCTGGATTGACAGCCACTTTGATGAAGAAGTGCGCTTTCTGCAAGAACTGGTGCGTGTGCCCACCGACACACCCCCCGGCAACAACGCACCGCACGCAGAGCGCACCGCCGATTTGTTAAAAGCATTTGGCTTTGAGGCCGAGCGCCACGCCCTACCCGCTGCCGACGTAAAAGCCGCTGGGCTAGAGACCATCACCAACCTGGTGGTGCGCCGCAAGTACGGCGCAGGCCGCACAATTGGCATGAACGCCCATGGCGACGTGGTGCCGCCCGGCGAAGGCTGGTCGCACGACCCGTACGGCGGTGCGGTGGTGGACGGCAAGCTGTATGGCCGCGCGTCCGCAGTCAGCAAATGCGACTTTGCCACCTTCACCTTTGCCACCCGCGCCTTGGAGGCATTGCAAACGCCTCTTAAAGGCGGCGTGGAGCTGTACTTCACTTATGACGAAGAATTTGGTGGCGAATTGGGCCCGGGCTATCTGTTGGGCAAGGGGCTGATCAAGCCCGACTTGCTGATTGCCGCAGGCTTTAGCTACCAAGTGGTCACCGGCCACAACGGCTGCCTGCAAATGGAAGTCACAGTGCACGGCAAGATGGGCCACGCGGCGGTGCCAGACACCGGCGTGGACGCTCTGCAAGCCGCCACCAAAATTTTGAACGCGCTGTACCACCAGAACACGCTGTACAAACAAGTTACCAGCCAAGTAAAGGGCATTACCCACCCCTACCTGAATGTGGGCTTGATTCAGGGCGGCACCAACACCAATGTCATACCCGGCAAGGTGGTGCTCAAGCTAGACCGCCGCATGATTCCTGAAGAAAACCCTGCAGAAGTGGAAGCCACCCTGCGCCAAGTGATGCAAGACGCGGTGGCAACCAGCGCAGGCATCAGCATCGAGATCAAACGCATTTTGCTGGCCAACGCACTCAAGCCATTGGCGGGCAACCTGCCCTTGGTGCAATCGCTCACCAGCCATGCCACTGCGGTGTTTGGCGAACCCATCGAAGCATCAGGCACACCGCTGTACACCGACGCACGCCTGTTCTGCGAACAGGGCATTCCAGCCGTGCTGTACGGCTGCGGCCCGCGCACCGTGCTGGAAAGCAACGCCAAGCGTGCCGATGAGCACATTGACCTGGAAGACCTGCGCCGCGCCACCAAGGTGATTGCCCGAACGCTGGCTGATTTATTGACCTGAGTTGCGCACGTAACCGATGGCGCAACGGCAAAAGTTGGCAAGGAAATTGCTATGCTTTTAATAGCTGCTTACGCATATTCGACGGTGGCTAGCGGCCCATTTGGCTTTAAAAAGTAGCTTTGTAGAGCAGTACCTTGAGCGAGCGCTGGTCTGACACGTCGGCAAACACTTGGGGGTTGGCAATGCGTTGCACAAACGCCAGCTCCGGGGCCAGGGCTTGCATTTGGTCTTGCAGAAAATCCAGGCCTAGCTCGGGCGCGTTTAGGCATAGCAGTGCATGGCCGCCTCGGGCCAGCAAATCGGGCAGGCGGCGCATCAGGCGCGCATAGTCTTTGGTGGCAATGAAGCTGCCTTTTTGGTAGCTGGGCGGGTCCACAATGACCAGGTCATACGGGCCACCGCGCGTGATCTTGCCCCAGGTTTTAAAAATATCGTGGGGCAAAAAACTGGCCCCTGCGGTCAGGCCATTGAGCTGGTGGTTTTGCTGCCCAATCTTCATCACGCCATGGCCCATATCCACGTTGACCACTTGGCGCGCCCCGGCTTGCAACGCCGCCACGGAAAACGCGCAGGTGTAGGCAAATAGATTCAGCACCTTGGCACGCGGATGCGCCGCCACATGGGCCCGCACCCAGCGACGTCCCTCGGCCATATCGAGAAACAGGCCGTGGTTTTGCCCGGTCAGCACATGCACGCGGTAGCGCGCGCCGTCTTCCGTTACCTCGTGCGGGTCAGGCACGCTACCGGCCATCAACCGCGATTCGGTCGGCCCATCGCCCCGGCATTGGTACACCCAGTTCAGGGGTTGCCCCGGCATGAGTTGCTCCCAGCGCGCAGCCAAAGTGGCGTGCACAGCTGTCAGCGCGTCGTCCCCCAGCGGCTGGAAACTGGTCAGCACGCCGACGGGTGGGAACATGTCAAAAGCCAGGTGCTCGCAGCCCGGGTACAGGCCACCGCGCCCATGGAATATGCGCTGGGCGTCCATGGTCGCATTGGCAGGTAGGGCAAAGGTCGCAATGGCGTCTAACAAGGCTTGCATCGTAGCTTTCATGAGTCAAATTGGCGTTTACCATAACCGATGCCTGCATAACACTACGCCAACCAACTCCGGCTGAGTCGCCCATGAAGCTTCTTCGCCACGGCCCAAAAAGCCAAGAAAAACCCGCAGTGCTGCACACCGACGGCAGCGTGTGCGACCTACGCACCGTTATTACCCAAAGGCTCGGTCAAAAGTGCCTGGGAGGTCGGACTCGGCGTGGCAATTAATGGATGGATGATTGACGCGATTCAACTGACAGCTTCCTCCTTGGATGTCACTCAGCGTCACTATCCAAGAGCGCCAGCGCCTCATCCATTGCAAAGCTGCGTATGGCCGCCTTGAATGCCATAAATCGACTTTTTAGCAGATCCGCTATTAAAGCTTCATTTCGTTCAAACAGTCTCCACGCACGGGGGTCGTCGTCTTGCAAAAAGTTGCGCAGGCTCTGCAATAGAGCCGAGGCATCTACAGTGTCAGAGCTTATGAGGTGCGCCGGTACGTTGATAACGCTTGGCAACGCGGCTTCAATGGCTGCGATCTGGGTGTTTAAAGCAATTTCTAGCGTGTCAGTGTCGATTGGCAACTGCTCCATATGAAGAGCTGCTTCTGTCGCTTCGGCAAGTTCGGCAAGATGGGGGGCACCTATCGTACCTGCCAGTCCTTTGAGCGTGTGGGCAATTCGTTCGGCTGTTTGTAGATCGTTCGCGGCCACAGCCGAATGAATACGAGGTAACGCACCTGCCTGCTCTTGTACAAAATTACGCAACAAAGTCCAGTACCGATCTTGCTGGTTCATGACACGGCGCATGCCACTTTGCACATCCAAGCCTTCAATGGTGATTGGCGGTGGCGTAGCCCGGTAGCCGAGATCAATGGGATCTGATTGGACAGCAGCAAGCACATTGGAGACGTCACGCGCCGCCCATTGAAGTATGGTTCTATAGAGCTGCTCTGGTTCAACCGGTTTTGCAACAAAGTCGACCATGCCGGCGTCCACACAGCGCTGGCGGTCCGTATCCATGGCATTTGCGGTCATTGCAATGATAGGAATACAACCCCAACCCGGCAATGCCGTGATCGCCAGGGTGGCCGCCAATCCATCCATAACCGGCATCTGCATATCCATCAGAATGACATCAAAGGCTGGTTCACCGGATTGCGCCTGACACTTCTGCAGGGCAACCAGACCGTTATCGGCCACGTCAACAACGGCACCCACTGCGTGCAGCAGTTCGGTAGCAACTTGTTGATTAATCGGATTATCTTCTGCCAGCAGCACCCGCAAGCCCTGCAGAACACCAGAGGTTTGCAGCGCTTTTACGTCCAGTACTACTTTGTTCATAGGATTGCTGGACGCACTTTCCGCTAGGCTGGCAATGCCCAATTGGGCGGTAAACCAGAAAGTAGAGCCCACGTTTACAGCACTTTCTACCCCCACCTCTCCGCCCATTCGTTCTGCTAGTTGTTTGGATATGACCAACCCCAGGCCCGTACCACCGTATTTGCGGGTCGTTGAGTTATCGGCCTGCTGAAAGCTCTGAAATAGTTTGCTAATTTGCTCGGGCATCAATCCGATTCCCGTATCCCTCACGGAAAACCGCATAAGCACTTTGTTATCGCGGCGCTCGTGCATCTCCACAGTGATAGCAACCATGCCCTCCTCCGTGAATTTGACGGCATTGTTGGCGAAGTTAATCAGTATCTGCTTCAAACGCAGAGGGTCTCCAATGAGCTTAGCGGGTGTGTCGGGGGTTACATCAAACGCAAGTTGCAGCCCTTTTTCTTGCGCCTTGTCGGCAATCAACGTGTGCACATCGTCAATCACGTTTTGGATGAAGAAGTCGATATTTTCGAGCTTCAACATACCAGCCTCGATCTTGGAGATATCGAGTACATCATTGACAATGGCCAGTAAGTGATGTCCGGCGTTTTGAATTTTTTGCACGTAATCCCGCTGACGAGTGGTCAGTTCGGTTTTAAGAGCCAGGTGGCTCATGCCAATGACAGCGTTCATCGGCGTGCGAATTTCATGGCTCATATTGGCCAAAAAAACGCTCTTGTGCTGATTGGCCGCCTCTGCAGTCGCACGTGCAACTATCAGTTGCGACTGTGCTGTTTTCAACTTTGTGTGTTGTTCTTCCAGCTCACTCAACGCACCGCTAAGTTGCTGCGTCCGAACCTCTACCGTACTCTCGAGATTTGCATATAAGTTTGCATTTTCAATCGAGATGGCTGCTTGTGACGCCAGCACCCGCATGGTTTCTAGCCGCTCCGGAGTGAACACATCACTGGCGAGGCTGTTTTCCAAGTAAAGGACGCCTCGAAGCGCTCCCGCAATTAATAGGGGCACGCACATCACAGACTTGGCCCGTGATGACTGAATATAAGTATCTTGCGTAAAACCGCCATTGACCGCAGCATTACTCAGAACGACATCGTCAAGGGTCCGCGCCACATAGTAAATAACGCTTTTTGCAAGACCCTGGCTCGCATCGAGTGGGCTCGACGCCATGATTTCCTCTGGTTGGTCCTCGTCCCGCCGTGCCTCGATTAACAGGGAGCTAGAAGACGCCCCCACCAGCAACAGAACTTCTTTGTTAGACCCGGCGTTTTCGCGGAGTATGCGCATCAGTTTTACGAACAACTCGCGGGCAACAATTTCACTGGAAAGCGTTTGCGCGGCCTTGGAAATAGTAATTAGATCCAGGGAGAGTCCACGCGAGTCAGCTTGGCTGACCGTTGTATTCGTGGCCTGAGCTGTAGTTTGCGTACGGGCTGTGCCGATAGACGCCTGCCTGCCGATCAGTTGAGAAAAGTTTTCTTCCAGGTAATTAACCTTGCCGTTTGCACCCCAGCGGGCATACAGATATCTTGCTTCGTTCAGATAAAACCCGGCGACCTTGGGCCTGCTCTGTTCAAGGTAAAACCTTCCCATTCGCTCGTTGATCAGTGCCTCGTGGCTTAGATATCCACTGGTCGTAGCAGCCTCGACAGCACGTTCATAAAAATTGCTTGCCTGCCCAACGTCTGCGTTTAGCCACTTGAGTTCTGCCTGCATCAACAGATCAAGGTGACAGAAATTTTCCGGGCAATGGGCAGCCCAGCGCTGCATGGTCCTACGTTCTTTTTGCAGGCGTTTGTAGAACTTTCTCCGATCGAGGGGCTTGCATGAACCATAAAGTGCCGCCGTGGTCAGGAAGGCATAGAGGCAAAAATCTGCGGTCCAGGATGAACTAACCAGCGCCTTCATGAGTTGCTCATCGTCGATTTTGCGAACATAGTCCAGCGCCTTCGAATAGTCACCATATTCAAAATGAATGACGAGCTTGCTCAGGTAATAGATAGCCAGGGCATTGAGCGCTTGGCTATCCCGCATCTCGGCAAGGCAAGACACTTCATCAAATTCGGCGTCATTCAGCGTCAGTCGGTC
This sequence comes from Pseudomonadota bacterium, assembly GCA_046045765.1. Lineage (GTDB taxonomy): Bacteria > Pseudomonadota > Gammaproteobacteria > Burkholderiales > Burkholderiaceae_C > Allorhodoferax. The sequence goes on from JBJOLD010000249.1 coordinate 6,328, forward strand.
GTAGGTCTGTCCACACAGATTTTTTCGGAACTGCTGTTGAACCCTAGAAAAATTCAGCGCACTTTGATTCTTGGTCTCGGCAATGATGTTGAGGTATTTCTGCGCTTCCTGAATTGCACTGGGCAGGTTGACATGGGTTTCCCATTGCGTCATGAAGGTGCCGGCGTACCCCAGATAGAACAAGTCCCCAGACTGAAACCCGGCGTCAATCGCACGTTTAAAGTACGGCGTGAGCGTTCTCCAGTGGTGGTTCCAGACATGGGTGAAAGTCGTATAGACCCAGATCGCCCGGCATCTAGCGGCCAGGTCGCCCTGAACCTCATTGAGCTTTACACCGAGTTTTCCGAACGCGTTGCCGGTCTTGAAGTCTTTGAATATGCCGTTGAGAATAATTCCATAACATGCGTAGGCAAAAGCCGAATCTGGACAATTTCCATGTGCCAGTGATAGATTGACTTGGCGCATGGCCGCAATCGCAAACAGATTAGCGTTGGCGTTTTGGTAGGCTGCTGGAGAGATTTCGGTCAGAATCGTAACGGCCAATCGAATGTCCGGTCGGGTCATCTCGGGCAGGTCAATCAAGCTCGCAACCGGCCGCCGGCCGACATTCCATTTAGTGGCCAATGCCTC
>JBJOLD010000258.1:0-10253 GCA_046045765.1 Pseudomonadota bacterium
CCAACAAAAGAAGGATTCCCATGAATCGACGTAACTTTTTCAACGGCGCTGCCGCCACCGCCATGACGGCTGTAGCTGCTGCATCCGTCAGCCGCGTGGCCATGGCTGCCCTGCCCGAACCGGTGCTGCAAACCCAAGCCGACACCATGCCACCGCTGGTGCCCAACACCGGCCGCCCCTACAACCCGGTAGTCACCCTGAACGGCTGGACACTGCCCTGGCGCATGAACCAGGGCGTCAAAGAATTTCACCTGGTGGCCGAGCCGGTAGTGCGCGAAATGGCGCCGGGTTTCAAGGCGCATATGTGGGGCTACAACGGCCAAAGCCCCGGCCCCACCATCGAGGTGGTGGAAGGCGACAGGGTGCGCGTATTTGTGACCAACAAGCTGCCCGAGCACACCAGCGTGCACTGGCACGGCCAGCGCCTGCCCAACGGCATGGATGGCGTAAGTGGTCTGACGCAGCCCAGCATTGGCGTGGGCAAAACGTTTGTCTATGAGTTTGTGGCGCGCCGCCCCGGCACGTTTATGTACCACCCGCACGCCGACGAGATGACGCAAATGGCCATGGGCATGATGGGCTTTTGGGTGACGCACCCCAAGGCAAAAACCCCACTCATCAGTGAGGTAGACCGCGACTTTTGCTTTCTGCTCAACGCCTACGACATCGACCCCGGCAGCATGACGCCCAAGACCATGACCATGCTGGACTTCAACCTGTGGAGCTGGAACAGCCGCGTCTTCCCCGGCATTGATTCGCTCAATGTGCGCCAGGGCGACAAGGTGCGAATCCGCGTGGGCAACCTGACCATGACCAACCACCCCATTCACCTGCATGGCCACGAGTTTCAGGTGACCGGCAGTGACGGTGGGCCGTGGCCGCTGGCAGCGCGCGTGCCGGAGGTGACCACCGACATCGGCGTGGGACAGATGCGGCAATTCGAGTTTCTGGCTGATGAAGAAGGCGACTGGTCTTTCCACTGCCACAAGAGCCACCACACCATGAATGCCATGGGCCACAACGTGCCCACGCTGATTGGCGTGGACCACCGTGGCTTGGTCGGCAAGCTGCAGCGTGCCGTGCCCGACTACATGCTGATGGGCGAACGTGGCATGGCCGACATGGGCGAGATGGAAATGCCCATCCCAGAGAACACCGCGCCCATGATGACTGGCAATGGCCCGTATGGCGGCGTGGAGATGGGCGGCATGTTCAGCATTCTCAAGGTGCGCAAAAACCAGAAACCGGGCGACTACAAAAACGCGGGCTGGTACCAGCAACCGCCGGGAACCCGCGCGTTTGAATGGGCCGGCGCGCTGCCCAACCCGGAGCGCTTTCAGGCTGAGGGCCAAGGCGCCATGCCGCTGGCCCAACCCGCAGCCAGTGCAGGCACCGAAGTGCAGGTGCGCAAACCCACGGGGCACAGCGGCCACTGAGTTTTTTTAGCCCTAATTTTCTAAACCAACTTGACAATAAACCCATGAAATTCACTACTAAATTGATAGCTGCTTGCGCAATCTGCACGGGGGCTACAGGCGCTTTTGCCTCTGGAAATCACGCTGGTGGTCACGCCCATGGCACCACGTCCATTGGCGTGGCGGGCGATGCCACCAAGATCAGCCGCAGCATTGCCATCGACATGAGCGACGCGATGCGCTTCACGCCCAGCCAGGTCAACGTGAAACGGGGCGAAACCATCCGCTTCGTGGTTAAAAACTCCGGCCAACTCAAGCACGAGTTCAACTTGGGCACCGAAGCCGACCTGAAAGCCCACTACGCGCTGATGCTCAAATTTCCAGAGATGGAACACGACGAGCCCAACATCGCCAGCGTGGCACCCGGGGCCACCGGCGAAGTGGTCTGGCAATTCACCAAAGCGGGCACCGTGAGCTTTGCCTGCCTGCACCCCGGCCACTATGAGGCAGGCATGAAAGGCCAAGTGAAAGTGGGAGCTGCGAAATGAAAACAACCTTTTCTTTGCGCAAGCTTGCTTTAGGTGCTGCCATTGGATTTGTCGCCGTTACCGTTTTTGCCCAGACAGCCACGGAGATGGCCTCTGGCGAAGTCCGCAAAATAGACAAAGCGGTAGGAAAAATCACCCTGAAACACGGCGACATCAAAAGCCTGGATATGCCACCCATGACCATGGTGTTTCAGGTGCGCGATTCGACGTTGCTGGACAAGGTCAAGCCCGGCGACAAGGTGCGCTTCAGTGCGGAAAGCCGCGAGGGCGCACTGGTCGTCACAGCCATCGACGCAGCGCCCTGAAGCACCACCAGTCCGGCAGTTAGGCGGTCAGCCGCTCCAGCGCCTCTTGGTACTTGGCGGCGGTCTTGGCAATCACCGCATCGGGCACGCGGGGTGCAGGCGGTGTTTTGCCCCAGGGCTTGCCGTCCACCAGCGCCTGCTCCAGCCAGTCGCGCACAAACTGCTTGTCGTAGCTGGGCGGATTGGTACCTTCTTGGTAACTTTCTACCGGCCAGTAGCGGCTGGAGTCGGGCGTGAGCACCTCGTCCATCAGAGTAAGCGTACCGTCGGCATCGAGGCCAAACTCAAACTTGGTATCGGCAATGATGATGCCTTTGGTCAGCGCAAACTCGGCCGCTGTCTTGTAAATCAGGATGCTGATATCGCGGATGCGGGTGGCCAAATCCAGGCCAATCATTTCCACGGTTTTCTCAAACGTGATGTTCTCGTCGTGGTCGCCTACAGCTGCCTTGGCGGCGGGAGTGTAGATGGGCTCGGGCAGTTTGGAGGCGTTCTTCAGGCCGGCGGGCAATTTGACGCCACACACGGCGCTGTTGTCTTGGTATTCCTTCCAGCCGCTGCCAGCCAGGTAGCCCCGCACCACCGCCTCCACTGGCAGGGGTTTCAGGCGTTTGACCAGCATGGAGCGGCCTTCCACCTGGGGCACTTCAGCTGCAGTCACCACGCTCTCAGGCGCTTCGCCCGTCAAGTGGATGGGGCAAATGTTCGCGCCCTTGGGACCCAGCTTGTCAAACCAGAACAGCGCCATTTGGGTTAGCAGCTTGCCCTTGCCGGGAATGCCCTCGCCCATGATGACGTCAAACGCGCTAAGCCGGTCGCTGGCCACCATCAGAATGCGGTCGTCGCCCACAGCGTAGTTGTCGCGCACTTTACCGCGTGCAAGCAGGGTCAGAGAAGCAAGGGTAGAGGTGTGCAGTGAGGTGGTCATGGAGGTGAATCAGTAAAAAAGGCCCGCCACCCGGCTTGTAGCGGGATGGCGAGCCTGCAATTATCGCAAGGTCGGCGCAAGCCTTACCTGCGAACGCTTTTACGTTGGCTTTTGCGTATGCTTTATTGAACCACTTGGGCCAACTCGCCCTTGGCGTATTTGGCCGCCATCACCGTGAGCGTGTCGCCCTTGATCTTGGCGCCCTGGCCTTCACAACCAAACTGCAGGTAACGCGCTTTGGCTACGGCTTTAGCGGCCTCGCGCGCAGGCTTGAGCCATTCGCGGGCGTCGAACTTGTCGGGGTTCTCAAACAAGAACTTGCGCACTGCACCGGTCATGGCCAGGCGGATGTCGGTGTCAATATTGATCTTGCGCACGCCGTACTTAATAGCTTCTTGAATTTCTTCCACAGGCACGCCGTAGGTTTCTTTCATCTTGCCACCGTACAGGTTAATCATGGCCAGCAACTCTTGCGGCACAGAAGACGAACCGTGCATCACCAAGTGGGTGTTAGGGATGCGCTTGTTGATTTCTTTCACGCGGCTGATCGCCAAAATGTCGCCAGTGGGTTTGCGGCTGAATTTGTATGCGCCGTGGCTGGTGCCGATGGCAATGGCCAGTGCGTCGAGCTGGGTAGCTTTGACAAACGTGGCTGCCTCTTCTGGATCGGTCAGCATCTGGCTGTGGTCAAGCTTGCCTTCGGCGCCAATACCGTCTTCTTCGCCGGCCTCGCCAGTTTCCAGGTTGCCCAGGCAACCGAGCTCACCTTCCACAGTCACGCCAGTCTTGTGGGCCATGTCGACCACTTTGCGAGTGACGTTGACGTTGTAGTCAAAGCTGGCCGGAGTTTTACCGTCTTCCATCAAGGAGCCGTCCATCATCACTGAGCCGAAGCCCAAATCGATAGCGCCTTGGCAGATCAGCGGCGAAGTGCCATGGTCTTGGTGCATTACCAGTGGAATGTTGGGATAGGCCTCGCAGGCCGCCTGAATCAAATGCTTGATGAAGGGCTCTCCGGCGTATTTGCGGGCTCCCGCGCTGGCCTGCAAGATGACGGGCGCACCCACTTCTTTGGCAGCCTCCATCACGGCTTGGACTTGCTCGAGATTGTTGACATTGAAAGCTGGAATGCCATAGCCGTTGGCCGCAGCATGGTCCAGCAATTCGCGCATTGAAACGAGTGCCATTGTGATTTTCTCCAAAGTTAAAAATCTGGAGCGGTTGATTTGGTAACCGCTTGGTAACTAGTACCTAAACCGGATTCTAGCGCTCTGAACAAAGCACAAAGTGCGGTATCGCTTTAGTCGACGCGGCAAATTTTCAGCATGTTGGTGCCGCCAGGCGAGCCCATAGGTTCGCCACAGGTGATTGCGTACACATCGCCAGTTTGCATAATGCCGCGGGACTTCAGATGGTTCTCAGCGTCTTTCAGCGCAGCATCGCGATCAGAAATGGACTTGGCAAACAACGGACGCACGTTGCGGTACAAGGCCATCTTTCGCTGAGTGGCAATTTTTGTAGTCAACGCATAAATGGGTACGCGAATGAGGTGACGACTCATCCACAAAGCAGTGGAACCGCTATCAGTTAAGGCGACGATCGCCTTGGCACCCAGGTGATGCGCTGTAAATAGCGCCCCCATTGCAATGGTCTGATCAATGCGCGTAAACATCTTGCCGGTCAGGTCTGCTTTTGACTCGAGTCCGTCGTGGCCCTCTGCAGCATGGCAAATTTTGGCCATTTCAACAATCGTCTCTAGTGGGTACTTACCGGCCGCTGTTTCCGCTGAGAGCATGACCGCATCGGTACCGTCGAGCACCGCATTGGCCACATCGCTCACCTCAGCACGAGTAGGCACAGGGTTGGTGATCATTGACTCCATCATTTGCGTGGCGGTGATCACTACCTTGTCGTGTTCACGGGCCAACTTGATCATGCGCTTTTGTAAGCCCGGTACCAACGCATTGCCGACCTCAACCGCCAAGTCACCGCGGGCTACCATAATGCCGTCACTGGCCAACAAAATTTCCAGCAGCTTGGGAATCGCTTCCGCGCGTTCAATCTTGGCAATCATGCCCGGCTTGTGGCCGTATTCATGGGCCGCGACATTACACAACTGACGCGCCATTTCCATATCAGTGGCGTTTTTTGGAAAGCTAACAGCGACGTAGTCCGCCTGAAAGCTCATGGCGGTTCGGATGTCCTCCATGTCTTTGCCGGTCAGTGCAGGCGCGGTCAATCCACCGCCTTGTTTGTTAATGCCTTTGTTGTTGGATAACTCACCGCCCAGCTTCACCGTAGTGTGCACTTGCTCACCGATGACGCTATCCACCGTGATGACAATAAGACCATCATTGAGCAGCAGCACGTCCCCGGCCTTGACTTCACGTGGCAACTCTTTGTAGTCCAGGCCCACCGCATTAATATCGCCCAGCTCAATGCGCGCACCGTCTAAGATGAACTTTTGACCTGGCTCCAGAAAGACTTTTCCGTCTACAAACTTACCAACCCGAATTTTGGGTCCTTGCAAGTCGGCCATGATTGCAACCTCGCGGCCAGCGCGCTGTGCCGCTTCACGCACTAGACGTGCGCGGTCGATATGGTCTTGCGCTTTACCATGGCTAAAGTTCAAACGAACCACATTCACGCCAGCACGAATCATCTGCTCGAGAAGAGCTGGATCGCTGGAGGCAGGGCCTAAAGTAGCAACAATTTTGGTGGCGCGACGGGGCATAAACAAGTCTCCTAGTGGTTATCAGTTGATTCTCACACGGATACCCACTCAGACCAGTTACAAGCACCGAACAACTTAGCAAGCCTAAGCTCGGCATAGCCCGCGCTTTTGACTTTTTTTAAGGTGTGGTTCAATGCGATATAGAGATTTTAAAATTTCGGATCTATAACCAAAACATGATCGACCTAGACACACCGGTGGCGGCATTGTTAGACAGCACCCATGGCAAGCCCAAGCTGCTGGTGGTGGATGATCAGCCAATCAACATACAAGTGATGTATCAGGCTTTTGCAGGAGACTACCAAGTCTTTATGGCCACTAGTGGCGAGCAAGCCCTCACCATTTGCAGAAACAATCCACCTGATTTAATACTGCTTGATGTCGTGATGCCGGGTATGGACGGTTTTGAAGTTTGCGCACACCTCAAGGGAGACGACAGCACCCGCCATATCCCAATTATTTTTGTCACAGGGCATACCGACGCGGCACAAGAGACCCATGGTCTAAGTGTGGGCGCGGTAGACTTTATTGCAAAACCGGTCAATCCCGATGTGGTGCGTGCACGCGTAAAAACCCACCTCACGTTGAAATTTCAGTCTGACCTTCTGCGTAAGCTGGTTTTTTTAGACGGCCTGTCTGGCGTATTCAATCGGCGTTACTTTGACCAACAAATTTCCATCGAATGGGCGCGCTCTGTTCGCAGTAACTCGCCTCTATCTTTGATCTTGGTGGATGTCGATTTCTTCAAGCTGTATAACGACCGATATGGTCATCAAGCTGGCGACGATGCGTTACGCATGGTTGCAGTCTCGCTTAAATCGTGTTTGCGACGTCCAGCCGATTTAGTAGCCCGCTATGGTGGTGAAGAGTTTGCTTGCGTGCTACCCGACACGTCATTTGAAGACGCCATGACACTGGCGCGAGACATGGAAAACAAAATACGCGAAGCTGCTATCCCCCACGAAAGTTCAACCGTGAGTAAACACATCACCATCAGTGCGGGTCTTGCAACACGTGAAGGCAACGTCGACGGCGATGCTCCGGCTCTGATTGGCTTAGCAGATAGCCTGCTCTATGTTGCCAAGCAGTCAGGCCGAGGCCGTGTTTGTGGCGAAATTTTGAAATCTACACAAAAATTGTAGTGTCCAAATTAAGTGCCTGAATCGAACTGCAATATCGCACGGGCGATTTGATCTAGCGGCAAGATATCGTCTACCGCTTGCAGCTTGATGGCCTCTTTAGGCATACCGAAAACTACACATGTCTCTTCGTTTTGGGCAATAGTCCTGGCCCCGCCATCATGTAGCACTTTCATACCTCGAGCGCCGTCATCCCCCATCCCGGTCATGATGATGCCCAATGCATCTCTGCCGGCGCACTCTGATGTCGACTTGAATAAAACGTCCACGGACGGTTTATGGCGGTTAACTGGCGGCCCATCCGCCACGTGAACAAAATACTGCCCAGCGGCCTTACGCAGCTGCATATGCAGCCCTCCGGGCGCTATGAGAGCCACGCCGCGCTCAAGTCGATCGCCATCTTTAGCCTCACGCACGCGGATGGCACAAATGCCAGCCAAACGTTGGGCATACATCGCGGTGAATTTTTCCGGCATGTGCTGGGTGATAGCAATTCCCGGAGCATCTGCAGGCAAGCTGGTGAGCACCAATTCAAGCGCTTGTGTGCCACCGGTAGAACTGCCAATAACAACTGGCTTATTCATGGCGAAAGTATGGGCAGGACTAAACACCGGGGTGCGCAACACAACTGCTTTTATAGTCCCATCAGGGACAGCAGTACGCAAACGGGGCTTTGAACGTGCAGCAACCTTCAGCGTTTGAATCATTTCACGGCGCGAGTCATCTAAGAACTGCTTCAGCCCAAGCTTGGGCTTGGCTAAAACAGCAATCGCACCAGCCGACAAAGCATCCAGGGCGATCCGACTGCCCTCGGTAGACAGGGTGGAACAGATAACGGTTGGGATTGGATAGGTAGCCATCACTTGGCGCAAGAATGTAAGGCCATCCATACCTGGCATTTCAATGTCTAACAGCAGTACATCCGGCTGGGATTTACGAATTGCGTCTATTGCCAGCAATGGATTGGGAGCACTCCCAACCAAGACCATTTCAGGGTCACCAGAGAGAATATATGCAATGCTTTGTCGCACCACAGCAGAATCGTCAACGACAAATACTTTAACGGTCATAGGTTGTACCTTACTCTGCAGAAATAGTTTCGACTACTGGTTCACCAGAACCCACAGTCCAAGAAATTTTTCTATAACCATTGCCGCCAATGCACTGGTTGATAACATGAATATTGTGATCGCACAAGAAATTAAGCGCCCACTCCACGTTGCTGGCGCCTACATGTTTGGGGCTAAAGAACTGCGGAAACATATTGCTGCCACCAAAAACATAAGCTTGGCACATTAACGGATTGACGCCTTTTGCCCGCAAGAGAGCAAACATATTTGCCATCGCAGCAGACCCATAGACCGTGTTTGCGCTGTGCTCGGATTTTGGTCTATTCGTAAAAACGATATGACACATTGTCGCGATAGTAAAGCGAGGATCACACAAAATTACACTGACGCAAGAACCAAGAAGCGTCTTGAATTGATCCCCGGCCTCGCCAAGCATTACATCGCCAGGCATCAGATCCAACACCCGCAACGCATCTATGGGCGGGCGAATGGACGGCTTAAAGTGAGTCACCATAGAGTAGCTAATGGATTGCTTCAGGCGTTACAAGGGTTTGCGAAACGCACCAGGAATAATGGTTTGCAATGGCGTATCACAAGGCACCCGACCCTCCGCAGTTCCCAAAAACAACAGCCCGCCGGGCTTCAATGTAGCCAGCACTCGATTTACAACGTCAGTCTTGGTTAGCGAGTCAAAATAAATTAAAACGTTCCTTAAGAAAATGACATCGAAAAGGCCCATAGCATCAAATGGTTTACACAAGTTAAGTTGTCCGAACTGCACGCGGTTGCGGATTTTTTCCTGCAATTGCACTTGGCCTTGAGAGGGTCCTTCCCCCCGCAAGCAATAACGTTTTAGACGTTCAAGAGAAACGGCCCGTAATCGTTCTTGCGGATACACCGCTTCCTTAGCGCTTAAGAGAACACGATGACTGATGTCGGTCGCAAGAATCGACCACTGCGCATCCACACGCCCCTCTATTTGCAGGTCCGACAATAGCATGGCAATACTGTAGGCCTCATCACCAGAAGACGATGCTGCACTCCACACTGCGATAGGAGATTTATCGGCCATTTGCGGAAGCTCTTGCTGCAACAGATCGTAATGCTTGGGTTCGCGAAAAAAATAAGTTTCATTGGTGGTGAGTAAATCGACCGTCATTTGAAATTCTGCAGCCTCAGACTCATCCTCCAACAGAGCAATGTAGTCCGAGAAACTTTGGAGCCCCAATTTTTGAATGCGTGGTGCTAATCGCGACTGGATGAGAGACTTTTTCGAGTCGTTGTATGACAGTCCTACCGCTTGATACATGAGGTCTGAAATTCGCTCAAAATCTCGGTCACTAAAGCTAATGATGGCCAAAGGATATGTCTCAATAAGGTTTGAAATTAGCACCCAAGCGCCCACCACCACGCACCGGTGCAGCCGTCAACCCAGGCGCCAACGCACGCCGCTCATACCCCACCGCCTCATGGCGACTTCGCACCGAAGCCTGCACCTGCCCAGTCTTGAAAAATGCAATGCTCTGTTGCAACTGCTCAGCCTGCCCCGAGAGCTCTTCGCTGGTCGCTGCCAACTCCTCACTGGCACTCGCATTTTGTTGCGTGGCCTTGCTAAGCTGGCCCATTGCGCCCCCAATTTGCACCACAGAACTACTTTGTTCGGCGCTGGAGGCCGCAATTTCTTGCACCAGCTCGCTGGTCTTTTGGATGCTAGGAACAATTTCGTCCAGTAGCTTTCCCGCGCGCTCTGCAGTAGACACCGAGTTGCCTGCCAAATCTCCAATTTCTTTGGCCGCCTCTTGGCTGCGCTCTGCAAGCTTGCGCACTTCTGCAGCCACCACCGCAAAGCCTTTGCCATGCTCGCCTGCGCGGGCAGCTTCGATGGCGGCGTTGAGCGCCAGTAGGTTGGTTTGGTAGGCGATGTCGTCAACAATGCCAATTTTTGCGGCAATTTGCTTCATCGCAGTCACGGTCTGGCTGACTGCGCTGCCGCCGTCGGTGGCTTCTTTGCTGGCTTTGGTGGCCATGGCGTCAGTGATACGGGCGTTGTCGCTGTTTTGGCTGATGGAGGCCGACATGGTGTCGATTTGGGCGGTGGTCTCTTCTACCGATGC
>JBJOLD010000260.1:0-3729 GCA_046045765.1 Pseudomonadota bacterium
TGAGGGCGGGTAAATATGAAATTGATAGCGCATTACGCATATTCCACGAGGGCTGCAGCGTGTTTTTGCTTAAAACTGCGGCTTGCACAGCGGCCGTGGCGCGCCCTGGAGTGACCAGCAGTTGAGTGGGCTGGGGCTGCTGTGCCAGCTCTACCAGCAGTTGCGGCAACGCGGGCGACTCGTAGCAAAACAGCGAGACCAGTCGGGCTCCTGGCTGTGGCGCAATGTGGTGGCTTTGCAGCCAAGTGTCGCGCTTGAACTCCGCTTGGCGCGCGGCCAGGTCCGGTTCACGCAGCAGGCCACCGGTGCGCTCGGTAAAGCCGGGGTAGAAGAAATGCTTGATGGCGCCTTTCACCGGACCGGACATGACCGGCGAGGGCAGTCCGTGGGCGCGTTCCACATAGCTTTCGGCGCTGAGGTATTCCAGATTGATCCACACCGGAAATTTTGAATCATTTGGGCCGCAAGCCCCCGTCCGATTTGCGTAAGCAGCTATAAATTCAGGAGCGATTTCGCAGCCAAACCCTTCTACCCACACATCGGCGGCAGGCAGGTTGGCTAGCTTTTGCTGCTGCATGGAGTCGGCCCACGCACATACTTCGATGCCCGCGATGCGGCCCTCTAGCGCTCCGGGTGCCATCCATTGCAGGGCCGACGCATCGTCCACCCACAGGCGCACCGTGTGACCGCGTGCGGCCAGGTCCGCACACAGCCGCCAGCACACGCCAATGTCGCCAAAGTTGTCTATCACTTGGCAAAAAACATCCCAGCGCAGAGGAGCAGCGTGCGCGGCAGGCGGGTGGATGGGGCTTGAAGGCGGCATGGGGCCCATTGTCCCTTCACAATAGCCCCCATGAGTGAGATCCATAGTGAAGAATTGTTGCGCCAGGTGGCGGCATTGCCGCTGCTGCCGGGCGTTTACCGCTACTTTGATGCGGACGGGCAGGTGCTGTACGTGGGCAAAGCCATCAGCCTGAAAAAGCGCGTTTCCAGCTATTTCCAAAAGAACCATGGCGGCACCCGCATCGGCCACATGGTCAGCAAAATTACCCGGCTGGAGACCACCGTGGTGCGGTCCGAGGCAGAGGCGCTGCTGCTGGAAAACAACCTTATCAAGACGCTCAACCCCAAGTACAACATTCTGTTTAGGGACGACAAGAGCTATCCGTATTTGAAGATGACCGGCACGCCGCAGGTGCCTAAAAACATGGCGCCCACAGAGGGCGTGACCAGACCTAAAACTCCGTTGCCGGTGGAGTTTGCCCGCGTGTCGTACTACCGCGGCGGGGTGGAAAAAAAGCACCGCTATTTCGGGCCATACCCCAGCGCGTGGGCCGTGAAAGAAGCCATTTTGTTGATGCAAAAGGTGTTCAAGTTGCGCACTTGCGAAGACTCGGTGTTTAGCAACCGCACGCGCCCCTGTTTGCTGTACCAAATCAAGCGTTGCTCCGCCCCGTGCGTGGGGCACATCACGCCTGCCAACTACGCACAGGACGTGGCCAATGCCGAGAAGTTTTTGCGTGGCGATGCACAAGAAGTGCTCAAGGGGCTGGAGACCCGCATGATGGCGCACGCCGCCAAGCTGGAATTTGAGCAAGCTGCAGAGCTGCGCAACCAAGTAGCGGCACTTTCCAATGTGCTGCACCAGCAGTCGGTGGACAACGTGTCTGACCGCGATGTGGACATCTTGGCGGTGAAAGTCCAGGGCGGTAAAGCCTGCGTCAACTTGGCCATGGTGCGCGGCGGGCGGCATTTGGGCGACAGGCCTTACTTTCCAGTGCACGTGGAGGACGCGTATGCCATGACGGAAGTGGAAGGGGGCGCCGAGGTCGCAAACGTGAAGCCCATATCGGTAGAGGCACAGGTGTTAGAGGCATTTTTGGCCCAGCATTACATCGACGTACCCATGCCATCGGTGTTGGTGGTGAGCGAGCCGATTAGCAAACTTTTGGTTGCTGCGTTGTCAGAGCAAATTGGCGCCAAGGTAACTGCCGTGCACCAGCCACGCGAACAGCGCCGCGCGTGGCTCGACATGGCGCAGACCAACGCAGCGCTCCAGCTGGCCCGCCTGTTGGCGGAAGAGGGCTCACAGCAGGCCCGCACCCGCGCACTGGCCGAGGCGCTGGATTTGACGCTGGACAATTTGGAAGACTTGCGCGTGGAATGTTTTGATATTTCACACACCGCAGGTGAGGCCACGCAGGCATCGTGCGTGGTGTTTCACCACCACAAAATGCAGAACGCCGATTACCGCCGCTACAACATCGAAGGCATTACCGGCGGTGATGATTACGCCGCCATGCGCCAAGTGCTCATGCGCCGTTACAGCAAGCTGGCCGAAACACTCAACGAGGCCAAACACTCCGGCCACACGCCCGCAGGCACGGGGCGTTTGCCTGACCTGGTGCTGGTGGATGGCGGCAAAGGCCAGGTATCTATGGCGCGCGAAGTGTTCGAGGGCTTGGGGCTGGACTTGTCGTTGATCGTCGGTGTAGAAAAAGGGGAGGGCCGCAAGGTGGGCTTGGAGGAATTGGTGTTTGCCGATGGACGTGACAAGGTGTACCTGGGCGCGGACTCGGCGGCCTTGATGCTGGTGGCCCAGATTCGCGACGAAGCGCACCGCTTTGCCATTACTGGCATGCGTGCAGCGCGTGCCAAGGTGCGAACAGGCGGTAGCAAATTGGAAGATATTCCTGGCATTGGCCCCAAGCGCCGTGCTCGGCTTTTGCAGCGCTTTGGTGGCGTGCGCGGGGTGGAGCAAGCCAGCGCGCAGGACATCGCCACGGTGGACGGTATTTCACGCGATTTGGCCGAAGACATTTACAGAGCCCTGCATTAGCCGTGCCACAATAACCCTATGTTTATGACTATCCCCACCATCATGACGTGGACGCGAATTTTTGCGATTCCTCTGATCGTGGGCGTGTTTTATTTGCCAGATGCAACGGCGAGTCCTGCTGAAAAAAATCTTATTGCTACTGTGATGTTCGTGGTGTTTGCCGCCACTGATTGGCTAGATGGCTATCTGCCCCGCAAACTCAATCAAACGTCTTCTTTTGGTGCTTTTTTGGACCCGGTAGCAGACAAGTTTTTAGTGTGCGCCTGCGTGCTTGTGTTGGTTCATTTGCAGCGTGCAGATGTATTCGTTGCATTGATCATCATTGGTCGTGAAATCGCGATTTCTGCGCTTCGCGAATGGATGGCGCAAATTGGCGCATCCAAGAGCGTTGCGGTCCACATGATTGGCAAACTCAAAACAGTGGTGCAAATGGTGGCCATCCCGTTTTTGTTGTTTGACGGAATGTTGTTTGGGCTCATCAATACCCATCAATGGGGCATGGTGCTTATTTGGGCAGCAGCCGTATTGACAGTTTGGTCTATGGCGTATTACCTGCAAAAAGCATTGCCTGAAATACGTGCTAAGACGCGGTAAGTAAACTTCCGTTACTTGGCGACAAAATCTCGTTGAAAAAAATTCTTCTGGGCCTTGTAAGTAAGTTGTTAAAAATGCGACTAGAATTTCGGGTCGCCTTGTTAAAAGTCGCACGACGTAATGACACGGTGGTACCTTGTGGTTAAAGAAAATCTTCATCCACTGCTGCTTCCAAACAAGGGGTCTTTGTGAATAAAACAGAATTGATTGAGCACATCGCTAAACACGCCGATATTTCAAAAGCTGCTGCTACGCGCGCGCTTGAATCCACAATAGGTGCTGTGAAAACGACGCTC
>JBJOLD010000265.1:0-3574 GCA_046045765.1 Pseudomonadota bacterium
GTGGACGAGGGCTGCAGCGCGTTTTTCCATAAATTCTGGGTGGTAACAGTCACCGGCAGCAGCATGGCCTGCATTAGCGGCTCCATGGCCGTGGTGGCGGGGTCTACCAGCAGCACAAAGCGTGCGTCGTCTTCTGGCCCCTGCTCTTCCAAGAGCTGGGCCGACCAATCCAACGTGGTCAGTGTTTCTAGCACTGGCTCTAGACGCTGGATATCTACGCGCAGTGCCGTGCACAGTTGGCTGGCAGTCAGACCTTTGTGGGGCAAAGCCCGGGCACTGTCTAAATGCTGCAGCACTTCTAGCGCTAGCTGAAACTGCCAGCCTGGCCCGCTGCGCCTACGGGGCAGCCCCGCCAGCAAGCTTGGTACGTAGGCCGTGAGTGTGGCACCCAGCAACACAATGACCCAAGCTACATAGATCCACACCAACAAAATAGGCACGGTAGCAAAGGCACCGTACACCACCGAATAGGTGGGCACTTTGCTCAGGTACAGAGTCAATGCTTTTTTTGCAACCTCCATGCCCGTAGACACAAAAAACCCACCCATCCAGGCGTGTCCCCAACGCACATGGGTGTTGGGCACGTAACGAAACATGGAGGCCATGCCAGCAGCCACCAAAATGAACTGCAGTGAATCGAGCAAAAAACTCACGCCGCCAGGCATGGCACCCACCATACCTTTGGACACAGAAATGGCATATGAGGTCAAACTCAGACTGGCCCCCAGCACCACCGGGCCGATTGTTATGGCGGCCCAATAAATCAATACGCGTTGGCGAAAGGGGCGCAGCCTGCGCACGCGCCATATGCTGTTAAGGGTGCGATCAATCGTGAAAATGAGCGCCAACGAGGTAGCAAGCAGGACCGCTAAACCAGCAGCACCCAGCTTGCTGGCCTTGCCCGCAAATTGACTCAATGAGCCCAGCACTTGGCGGGCAATGTTGTCAGGCACCAAGCTCTCGATCAGCCATTTTTGCAGCACATCTTGAAACTTGGCAAACATGGGGAAAGCGGTAAACACCGCCAACGCCACCGTCATAAAAGGCACCAACGCAATGGTGGTGGTGAATGTCAGGCTGCTGGCAGTCAGGCCAAGGCGGTCTTCGCGAAAGCGTTCACGCAGGGTGGCAAAAGCCTCAAGCCAGGGTAGGCGCGCTACGTCGCGGAGCCAAATTTGAAATTTTTCGACAATTGGCATGCAACGGTCAAACGGCCGCGCCTGGAAGTTGGAAGGCCAGACGATCACGCCCTGTAGTTTTGGCTTGGTACAGTGCTGCATCTGCAAGAGCAACCAGCTCTGGCATGTGGGCGCCAGGTGTTACGACATAAAAACTCGCACCCATACTCACCGTCACATACTCGCTGGCGTCATTGGCTTGGTGTGGAATTTTCAGCTCTGCGATGTGTTCGCGAATTCTTTCCCCCACAACCAAAATGCCCGCTTGGTCGCAACCGGGCAATATCACGGCAAACTCTTCCCCCCCATAGCGGGCAACGGCGTCTTGCGGACGTGCCACCACGGTAGACAAGGCAGTGGCGATTTGCTTTAGACAGGCGTCTCCCATCTGGTGACCATAGCTGTCGTTGTAGCGCTTGAAAAAGTCCACATCGATCATGATGAGGGCCAGATTGGTCTGGTCGCGACTAGAGCGTTCCCACTCCATTTCGAGCTTTTCATCAAACGCACGGCGGTTGTAAATGCCCGTTAAACCGTCAAGGTAGGCCAAGCCCTCCAGAGCGGTTTGCGCACGTTTCTGAACGGTGATGTCGCGCAGCGTTTCCACCACCGCGACCAACTGGCCGGAATGGTCAAAAATAGGACCCGCGTCGATTGCCAAATACAGTTGTTTGCCCTGATTGGGCATGACGCACCAATTCTCTGCATGCACCCCATAAGCTTGGCCTGTGGGGTCGTCATGGACAACGTACAGTGCGTCTATTTCAGCCAACCGATTTTGAACAATAAGGTCAGCAAGACATGCGCGAGGTTCTTCGTAAAACGCGCGCCAATGCTCCGTGGTGCCGATGACGTCTGCGGCCACCACTCCCGTTAGGCGTTCGCAGGCCTTGTTCCAGATCAAGACTTTGCCTTTGTTGTCCAGCACGAAAGTTGGGACCACCAAAAACTGCATTAAATTGGCTGCAAAATTGAATTCCATACCGCTCATTTTTTGAGTACCCATGTTTTGGCGAATCGGTACTACCGTTGCTTCGCCGCATTAGGCACAATTAACGCTTGAAGCGTCGAAAAAATCGCCCATTCCATTAAACACCAGTCCCATAACCCCCAGAGCCTATTCGAAGTGGGGTTTACCCTTGGTCACGTGCGTACAACAAGCGCCAAGTGATAATGCTTTGCTCTATGGCGCCGACATGACAACAACACCATCCCCCCTTGATTCCGTCAACATAACCCGCTGGCTTGCCGTAGGCAGCTTGCTGGGGCTCACGCTTCTGGGCTTGGCTTGGGAACTGTTTTTAGCCCCTATCCGCCCCGGTGGTTCACTGCTGGCGCTGAAGGTGTTGCCCCTGTGCATTCCGCTGGCGGGGCTCCTTAAAAACCGCATGTACACCTACCGCTGGGTCAGTCTGCTGGTGTGGCTGTATTTCACCGAAGGCATCGTGCGCGCCTATGGCGACAAAGCACCCAGCAACTACCTGGCCATGCTGGAAGTACTGCTGTGCCTGACCCTGTTTGCTGCCTGCGCGCTGCATGTGCGGCTGCGCTTGCGCCATGCAAAAGAAGCCACTGCTTTGACTATGAAACCCACCGCACCATGACTGCGCATGAAAATTTAATAGCTACTTTGCGCACCATTGTCGGAGTGCCCAATGTATTGACCGAAGGCGACCTCAGCGCCTGGGAAATGGACTGGCGCAAGCGCGAGCGCGGCCACGCACTGGCCGTAGTGCGCCCCGGCTCGACCAACGAGGTGGCCCAAGTGGTCAAAGCCTGCACAGCCGCAGGCGTGAGCATGGTGCCCCAGGGTGGCAACACTGGCATGGTAGTGGGCTCTACGCCAGACGCCAGCGGCGAACAGGTGGTGCTGAGCCTGACGCGCATGAACAAAATTCGCAAGCTCGACGGTGCCAACCTCACCATCACCGTAGATGCGGGCTGCATTCTGCAAAGCATTCAAGAAGCCTGCGAAGCAGACGGATTTTTGTTCCCGCTGAGCTTGGCCGCCGAGGGCAGTTGCACGATTGGCGGCAACCTGGGCACCAATGCCGGCGGCACGCAGGTGGTGCGCTTTGGCAACACGCGCGAGCTGTGCTTGGGCTTGGAAGTGGTCACCGCGCAAGGCGAAATTTGGAACGGACTGACCGGCCTGCGCAAAGACAACACTGGCTACGATCTGCGCCACCTGTTCATTGGCTCGGAGGGCACGCTGGGCGTGATCACCGGCGCCATCATGAAGCTGTACCCCATGCCCGCGGCGCAGCTTACCGCCATGGCCGCCGTGCCATCGCTGGACGCAGCTGTGGAGCTTCTGGGCCTGGCCCACAAGCACTTGAGCTCTGGCCTGACCGGTTTTGAAGTGATGGGGCAATTTGCCCTGAGCCTGGTGGTGA
>JBJOLD010000097.1:0-11240 GCA_046045765.1 Pseudomonadota bacterium
GAAGCGGGTGCGAAACGACTTGTAAAACGCTTCGCTGCCTGCGGTTTGCACATTAGGCAACCAATCCGCCACCGCCACCACTTTGCCCACGCCTGCGTCGCCAATAGCGGCTGGCGCTCCCAGAGCGTTGCCGTAGAAGGTGTAGAACTTGCCATCAAAGCCAGCATCTTTTGCCGCCTTGATCAAAAGCGACAAGTCATTGCCCCAGTTGCCGGTGACGACAGCTTGCGCCCCGCTGGCCTTGATCTTGACGGCGTAAGGCAAAAAGTCTTTCACGCGCGCCATGGGATGCAACTCTTCTCCGGCAACTTGCACATCTGGGCGCTGTACGCCGAGTTGGCGCTTGGCCTCTTTCAACACCGATTGGCCAAAGCTGTAGTCCTGCCCAATCAGATACACGCTCTTGAGTGCTTTGTCCTCTTTAATGCTGTCCATCAGCGCTGCCATGCGCATGTCGGCATGGGCGTCGAAACGAAAGTGCCAAAAACTGCACTTCTCGTTCGTAAGCGACGGGTCAACCGCTGAATAATTCAAAAAGATCACGCGTTGGGAGGGCTCGCGCTCGTTGTGCTTGTTGATGGCGTCAATCAGCGTGGCGGCATTGGCCGATGAATTGCCTTGCAACACAAACCGCGCACCGCCATCAATGGCCGAGCGCAGTGCCGACAACGCCTCTTCGCTTTGCCCCTTGCTATCAAAGCGCTCCAACACCAGCTGGGTGTTGCCACCGGAGGCCGCTGGCAGCTTGACGCCGCCGCGTGCGTTCACACGCTCCACCGCCCACTGCAAATTGCGAAACACCGCCTCGCCTGCGTTGCCGTTGGGGCCACTCAGGCCTTCGATCATGGCCAGTTTGATGGTCGGCCTGGTGACCGATTCAGGGCTTTGTGCGCCCACGTTGAAAGTGACAAAAGCAATGCTGCATAGCGCCAATGCGCCTATTTTCAAGGTGTGGCGACGAAGAATAAACATGGGGAAATTTCTCTTGAATTACAACGAAGTGAGCGCAGCTTCAGTGCCTGTGACGCTCATAGTGAGCGCCGCGCAGTGTACTAGGAGTTCTCCATGTTTTTTACAGCTACCCAACCTCAACTGCGTCGCAACGTTTACGCCCACGCTGGCCGCTCGTTGGAGCGCTATCTGGAAGACGCGCTCGGTGGTTCCCGCCAAGTGGCCACCACCTACACACAGGACGAAACCGCATTTACCCTGTCACTGGACATGCCCGGCATTGCCAAGGACCAACTGAGCATTGCCATCGAAGGCGCAGTGGTGCGCATCAGCAGCAAAGAAAGTGCCTCACGCACTTACCGAACTACCTATGAGCTGCCGCAAGAGCTAGACACCGCGCTGTGCGAAGCCAAGCTGGAGCATGGCGTTTTGACACTAAAGCTAGCGAAAAAAGTACCCGTCAAAAACGTTATTGAAATCAAAATTCAATAAGCACGGCTGCTACACAAAATTACACCTGTGTGATGGCGTCCAACGGCCAGCGCGGCTTCACGTCGAAAGCGTATGTCGTGCTGGCTGCTTGCATGCCGCTTTGCAAGCGCATGGCTGCAGCCATGGCAATCATGGCACCGTTGTCGGTGCACAGGTGTAGCTCCGGGTAGTGCACCCGTACACCACGTTGGGCGCAGGCTGCGTTAAGCTGTGTACGCAACTCGCGGTTGGCCCCTACGCCACCCGCCACTACCAGCCGCTTGAGGCCAGTTTCTTTCAGCGCCGTCATGGATTTTTTCAGCAACACATCTACGATGGCCGCCTGCGTGGATGCCGCCAAATCGGCTTGGGCTTGGCGCGGCAAATCTTCAAAACGCGCTGCCCCCGCAGCGGCCACCATGCGCTGCGATTGCACCAACACTGCAGTCTTCAAGCCCGCAAACGAAAAGTCAAGGTTGCCACTGTGCAGCAACGGTCGGGGTAACGCGTAGGCCGTGGGGCTCCCCTCCAGCGCCAACTTTGCTAACAGTGGCCCGCCGGGGTAGGCCAACCCCATAAGCTTGGCCGACTTATCAAACGCCTCGCCTGCAGCGTCGTCGATGGTTTCACCCAGAATGGCGTAGCGCCCTACCCCGTCCACCCGCATCAACTGCGTATGGCCACCGGACACCAGCAGGGCCACGAATGGAAACTCAGGCGGGTCTTCACTCAAAAACGGCGAGAGCAAGTGCCCCTCCAAGTGGTGCACGCCCAGCACCGGCTTATTGATCGCAGCGCCCAACGCGCAAGCCACGCCCGCACCCACCAGCAAAGCACCTGCCAACCCGGGGCCACGGGTATAAGCCACCACGTTTACGTCCGCCAAGGTGCGGTCTGCACTGGCAAACACTTCTTTGGCCAGCGGTAGCACGCGGCGAATGTGGTCGCGGCTGGCCAGCTCAGGCACCACGCCGCCAAAGGCCTGGTGCATCTCAATCTGGCTGTACAGCGCGTGGGCCAGCAGCACGGGCACGCCCTGCGCGCGCGTTTGCACCAAGGCCACCCCTGTTTCGTCGCACGACGACTCAATTCCCAAAACCAGCATGTTGTTCAGCATAGGGCGCAGAGTTTAGAGTACGGCCATGCTGTATTACTCCGTCAGAGATGCCGACATCGAATCTTTAGAGCGAGCCACGCTGGATGCGGTTGCTCCACCCGCTGTGGAAGCCCTCCCCGGCTGGCTACTGCCATTTGACCAATCCACCATTGGCCGCGCCAAAAGTGCGGTGCCGCTGAACCACGCAGCGCAAGACGTGGGTATTTTGCGAGACATTGTTGACCGGTATACCGCGCATCAACTGCCTGCCGCATTTCGGGTGGCTGATGTGATCAGCCTGACCACCATTCACCTGGAGCTGCGCCGCTTGGGATTTACACCCCAACAGCCTACTTTGGTACAAATTGGCTCGACACAGCGCATGCTGGCCGCATTGGACACAGCGCATGCGTTGGGTGAATGTGCAGCCGCTCCGGTGAGCATCACGCAATGCCCTACATCGTCGTGGTCAGCGGTGTACAGCGCGCCCGGTTTTGATACGGTGGATGGAGCGCACAGGGTGGAAGCCCTGAGCCGTAGTACTACGGTAGTGTTTGCAAGCATGGCCGATGCGCAGGGGCCGGTGGCTGCGGGCACCGCGTCCTTCAGCCAGGGCTGGGCCAGCGTCCACGGCATGCGTACCGCAGAAAGGGCACGGGGCCTGGGCCTGGCGGGCTTTGTGCTAACGGCTTTGGCGCAACACGCCCTTTCGCGCGGCATAGACCGCGTTTTTTTACAAGTTGAAGAAGGCAACGCAGCCGCCTTGGCGCTGTACCAACGGGTTGGTTTTCAAACCGCTTGGCGCTACCACTATTGGCGCGGTTCTTGCTGAAGTCTGGGTATGACTGACGCTCTCCGCATTGTGGTTATATCGCCCGATTTGGCCATCACAGATACTAGCGACTCGTACGCCATCAGCCAGGCAGAGCGCTCGCGCAGCATTCGCATTGGCCTGCTGGAAAACGATTTCAACTTAGTCGCCTCGTTGCCAGCCGATGTGTTTTTGACCGAACGCCTGGCGCAACTACAGCCCGACATGATCATTGTGGACGCCGAAAGCGACGCGCGCGACGCGCTAGAACACGTAGTGATGGCAACACGCGACGCGCGCCGCCCTATCGTGATGTTCACCAACGACCACGACACCAGCAACGCGCGCGCCGCAGTGGCCGCAGGTGTGTCGGCCTACATCGTGGCAGGGCTGCAGCCCGACCGCATTCGCCCGATATTGGACGTGGCCATGGCCCGTTTTGAGCAAGAACAAGCGCTGCGCCAAGAACTGGCCAACACCCGCAGCGAACTGCATGAGCTGTCTACCGCCCTACAAGACCGCAAGGTGATTGACCGGGCCAAAAACATGCTGATGCAGCGCCAGCAACTCACCGAAGACGTGGCCTACGCCAAACTGCGCAAAACTGCGATGGACAAAAATTTGAAAATCGTGGACGTAGCCCAGCGCATGTTGGATGTGGCTGATTTGATGGCCTGATTGGCCTTACTCGGACACCTTACTCGCCCGTATTTGGTGCGGCGCACAATTTCAGGGCCAAGGCGCACCATCATCCCTAAAATTTAAACGCAATGACACTGCAGCCCTTACGCAGCAAGCGCAAGAAGCTATAAAAAATATAGCGTATTTTTAACATTCAAGTGCGGAAAATGATCGCTCTTAAGTTGGCACACTCATTGCTTAAGTGTACGTAACACCGGCAACGGTGATGCACAGTGCCCCGTCCAACGTCGGGCAGGGCACTGGCAAAAAGGACAAAGGCGTCCCCACAGGTTCATACGCGCACAGCGCTGTTGAGCCCCGTGCGGACGCCTTTTTTGTTTTCTTTTTTTCCTTAGGAGTATTGCCATGACTGATCTTCTGAAAACCAAACTCAGCCGCCGCGCTGTGCTGCAAACCGCCGCAGTAGGCGCTATTGGAATTAACCCCGCACTGCGCGCTGCGGTATACGCCGCCGGCTCGGATGCACCCGAGAAAACCGAGGTCAAGATTGGCTTCATTCCGCTGACGGATTGCGCCAGCATCGTCATGGCGTCTGTATTGGGCCTGGACCAAAAATACGGCGTCAAAATCATCCCCACCAAAGAGTCCAGCTGGGCCAGCGTGCGCGATAAGGTCATGAGCGGCGAAAACGACTTCACCCACATGCTGTACGGTCAGGCCTACGGCGTGCACCTTGGCGTGGGCGGAGCCAAAAAAGACATGGCAGTGCTGATGACGTTGAACCAAAACGGCCAAGCTATCACGCTGTCTAAAAAGCTGGCTGATAAAGGTGCCGTAGACGGCCCCAGCCTGGCCAAGCTGATGCAAACCGACAAGCGTGAATACACCTTCGCGCAAACCTTCCCCACAGGCACCCACGCCATGTGGCTGTACTACTGGATGGCGGCCAACGGCATCAACCCGCTGAGCGACGCCAAGGTCATTACCGTACCGCCACCGCAAATGGTGGCCAATATGCGCGTGGGCAATATGGATGGCTACTGCGTGGGCGAGCCCTGGAACCACCGCGCCATCATTGACGGTATTGGCATCACCGCCATGACCACCCAAGACATCTGGAAAGACCACCCCGAAAAAGTGCTGGCCACCACCGGTGACTTTGCCAAGAAAAACCCCAACACCTGCCGCGCCGTAACCGCCGCCATTCTGGAAGCTGGCAAGTGGATTGACGCCAACTTGTCCAACAAAAACAAGATGGCCGAAACCATTGCCGACAAGTCGTATGTGAACACCAGCGTGGACGCCATCAACCAGCGCATTTTGGGTCGCTACCAAAATGGTCTGGGCAAGACCTGGGATGACCCGAACTACATGAAGTTTTTCAACGACGGCGCGGTCAACTTCCCTTACTTGAGCGACGGCATGTGGTTCCTGACGCAGCAAAAACGTTGGGGCTTGCTCAAAGAGCATCCCGATTATTTGACTGTGGCCAAACAGATCAACCAGATCGAAATCTACAAGCAAGCTGCCACTGCCACCAAAACGCCCGTGCCCAAAGACGTGATGCGCACCGCAAAGCTGATGGACGGCGTGGTGTGGGATGGCAAAGACCCAAAAAAATACGCCGACGGCTTCAAAGTCAAGGCCTAACCTTTCACTCACCGCAAGGAAACCACCATGGTCAGTGCCGTTTTTCACTCCCCATTAGCCGCTTCGGCCGCTTCAGTCGAGGAATCTGCTATCAAAAGAGAAGCTGCTCACGCACAGCCCACGAGGGTTGTCAGCCAAAAAGACTCAAAACCTGTGGTCAAGAGCTCGTCCAAACCAGGCTATGACTGGAACGGCCTGCTGATGGCCGTGCTGCCCCCGGTGTTGGGCTTGGCCCTGCTGGTGGCTATTTGGGCGGTGGTGAGCATCGGCACCAAAAACAGCATTCCCAGCCCCTGGGAAACGCTGCAACAGGCCATCACCATCTTCAGCGACCCGTTCTATCGCAAGGGCCCTAACGACCAGGGCGTGGGCTGGAACGTGCTGATGTCGCTGCAACGCGTAGCACTGGGCTTTGGCCTGGCCGCTGCGGTGGGCATTCCGCTGGGCTTTTTGATTGGTCGCTTCGACTTTTTGAGCCGTATGTTTAACCCGCTGATCAGCCTGCTGCGCCCGGTGTCGCCATTGGCATGGTTGCCGATTGGTCTGCTGGTGTTCAAAGGGGCCAACCCGGCGGCTATCTGGACGATTTTTATCTGCTCCATTTGGCCCATGGTGATCAACACCGCAGTGGGTGTGCAGCGCGTGCCGCAGGACTACATGAACGTGGCCCGGGTGCTGAACCTGAGCGAGTGGAAGATCATCACCAAAATCTTGTTCCCCTCGGTACTACCCTACATGCTGACGGGTGTGCGCTTGGCCGTAGGCACCGCCTGGCTGGTGATTGTGGCGGCTGAAATGCTAACTGGCGGCGTGGGCATTGGCTTCTGGGTGTGGGACGAGTGGAACAACCTGAACGTCAAGAACATCATCATCGCCATCTTTGTGATTGGGATCGTCGGGCTGGTGCTGGAGTACGCCCTGATCAAAATCGCCACTGCATTTACGTTTGAAGAAGTAAAAAGCTAGAGACCTTGCGGGACAGATCTTTAACTCTGTCCCCAACATGAAAGAAAGCCATGCAAAAGTTCATTGAAATTCAAAACGTCGAGCAAACCTTCAAAACCAAGAAGGGCAACTTTCCGGCCCTGCGCGACATCAACCTGACCGTCGCCAAGGGCGAGTTTGTGGCGTTGATTGGCCACTCGGGCTGCGGCAAGTCCACCTTGCTCAACCTGATTGCCGGCCTGACCTCGCCCACCGAAGGCACCCTGCTGTGCGCCAACCGCGAGATCAAAGGCCCGGGCCCCGAGCGCGCGGTAGTGTTTCAAAACCATTCGCTGCTGCCGTGGCTCACCTGTTTTGAAAACGTGTACCTGGGCGTAGAGCGCGTTTTTGGTGCAGGTTCAAAGAGCACTGGTGCAGCGTCTGAAAACAAAGCCCAGTTGATGGCACGCACCGACGCGGCCTTAGCCTTGGTAGGCCTGACGCCTGCTGCCCAAAAGCGCCCCGGTGAAATATCCGGCGGCATGAAACAGCGCGTAGGCATTGCCCGTGCCCTGGCCATGGAGCCCAAAGTGCTGCTGATGGACGAGCCTTTTGGTGCGCTGGACGCATTAACTCGCGCCAAGCTGCAAGACGAGCTGCTGGAAATTGTGGCGCGCACCCAAAGTACCGTGGTAATGGTGACCCACGATGTGGACGAGGCCGTGCTGCTGAGTGACAAGATCGTGATGATGACCAACGGCCCCGCCGCCACCATTGGCGAAATCCTCTCGGTGGACCTGCCTCGTCCGCGTAACCGGGTGGCCCTGGCGGACAGTCCGCAGTACCTGGGTTACCGCAAGGCCGTAATTGATTTCTTGTACACACGCCAAGCCCACGTTGAAAAAGCCGCGTAAAAAAAGCAGCACACAAAAATGCGGCGTTAGCACGCCGCCAACTCACAAAAAAGGGCCTCTGTAATAGACGCCCTTTTTTTGTGCGTGTCTGGCACAAAAAGCAGGCATAAATCCTGCTTAATTCAGTGAAGACCAACGACGGTCTAGTCATAGTGTTGCGGTTTGGTGCGTGCTGTAGAGACGGCGCACAGATAGCCTGGAGCTCCCTTACAGCACCGGTCACCGCAGCACGTCCACCCCACCCCAGCACCCACCCCATCGGAGCTTATTTATGGCCGGATTTCGCGACTTTTTGAAAAGCGGGCACACACCCACGTTGTTCGCTGCATTTTTTTATCTGATGTTCTCATTCGTCATCTGGGTAATGAATGGCGCAATGGCTCCGTTCATCAGCGAGCAATTTCATTTAACACCGGCACAAAAAGGATTGCTGCTGTCCATCCCCATCGTGGCCGGCGCCATCATGCGTTTTCCGCTGGGTTTGCTCGCCCAATATGTTGGCCGTAAAACAGCCACCCTGGTGGAACTGGTACTGATCACCTGCACCATGTCGTTTGGGTACTTTTTTGTGCACACCTACGACGACCTACTCAAAATGGCCTTGCTTCTTGGCGTGGCCGGGGCGAGTTTTGGCGTGGCCATGTCACTGGGCTCCGGCTGGTACCCACCCAAATACAAAGGCTTGGCAATGGGGTTGGTGGGTGCGGGCAACGCAGGCACAGCCTTGGCTGCGCTGCTGGCTCCCCCGCTGGCACAAGCCTATGGTTGGCAAACGGTGTATGGCATCGCAGCCATTGCATCGCTTGTGCCCATGGCCGTTGTACTGTTCATGGCCAAAGAGCCACCAGATCGTGACGAACACGCCAGCATGCGCGAGCACCTCAGTTGCCTGTTGGAAAAAGACGGTTGGGTTTTCAGCCTGATTTATGTGGTCACGTTTGGCGGCTTTATCGGCATCGTTACCTTTTTGCCAACCTACTACTACGACCAATTCGGCGTGAGTAAGGTACAAGCTGGGCAGCTGACCATGTTGGCCGCGCTTATGGGGGCACTGGTGCGGGTGGCCGGTGGCTGGATATCCGACCACTGGGGCGGGGTTAACACCTTAAGCGTAGTGCTTGTGGCCGTGGCTGTGACTCTGGTAGGCGTAGGCCTGTCGTCTGGCTCTCTGGTGATGACGACCCTGCTGCTAATTCTGTGCTTTGCAGCCCTGGGCGCAGGTAACGGTGCTTTGTTCCAGTTGGTGCCACTGCGCTGGCCCACATCTACCGCAGTGGCTGGCTCGATGATCGGCGAGATCGGCGCCCTGGGCGGTGGCACTGTCCCCGCCATGATGGGCCAGGCAAAACAACACACCGGCAGCTTTTTGCCAGGCTTTGTGGTGATGGCAGTGTTCTCACTGCTGATGCTCGCCGTCATGCGCAAGATGCAACTGCGCTGGACCCGCACCTGGGCCGAAAAAGGTGGGCGGGCACGTACGGCGTAGTTGCTTACCCATAGGAGACGAGGGCTAGCAGCAGATATAGCTTGAAGAATCGCTAGGGTTCGTGCCACTTACACGCGGCAACAACGAAAGAACTGCATGCGCCCACGGTGGAATGGTAAAGCACACCGCGCTTTGCTCACCCTTTCGGCTATGAAACCCTGGTGCTTTGCCATGCTTGAAAGGCATTGAAGGGTGCGTCAAACGCTGCCAATTATCATGGTTTATTTGTGGTTTATTTATGGTCAATTCAAGTAGGAAAATTGGCTTGTGAGATAATTTAAAGTTGTTTTACACCGCAAGTTAGGAATGACTATGCAGCCCGAAATCGGTCTTTTTGATATTGTTCCTCCAGACGTGATGCAGTTCGGTCAGGGTGGTGCGTTTGTGCCGAAAAAGGTCCCGGAACTGCTGAACCTGAAAAAAGAAGATGTGTCGCGTCTTTCCGGCGTGGCGGTTAGTTCGGTACGCTACGACAACGCCATGCCAACGCCCATGCGTGACCGTCTGGAAGAAGTGGCCAACACCATCAATATGGTTGCATCGATGTTCGCGGGTGATGTGAACAAAACAGCGGCTTGGTTCAAAGCCAGAAACCCCATGCTGGGTGACATTTCGCCCAGAGACATGATTCGGCTTGGCCGGTACGAGCGACTGCGTAAATTCATCATTAACGCGATGAACGAGCGCAATGCAAAACCCATTGCAGCTTAGAACCTGAGGCCAGGCGTATTTTGGTTAGCCGTAAACCACGCATTCCAAGCAAAGGTGTTGGCTCGGTGCCCGCACTGAGGGGCATCCTAGAACTGGATCGCTTTTCAAACGCTGATATTGCACATTGGCAGAAAGTTTCAGGCGACCTGGATGAACTAACTGCGTCCCTGTATTTTGGTGTTGAGCCTGCTCGCAGGCGACTTCGATCAAAACTCTGCGAAGCGCTGAAGCAAGCCGGTGGAATAACGATAGACATGCAAAAGTGGGCGCGAACAGTGTCTTACCAGTACAGCTTGCAGCCCCTTTCTTGTGCAGGAAGCCTGCAAGCGGTGGGCGGACGGTTCAATGCAGGTTGTGAACTTGACGACAACACGCTCAATCCTTGGCCTGCTCTTTATTTGGCGGAAGACTTCGAAACTGCCTATAGAGAAAAATTTCAGCTTGCCAGTACTGCCCTAACCGACGGACTCAAGCCTGATGAGTTGGCTCTGGAGCATGCGGTGGGACTCACAACCATTTTCTTGAATGGACGAATTGAAAACGTTTTTGACATGACGTCTTTCGTCACGCTGAATTCAGTAGGAAAACTCTTCCGGGAGGTAAAAATTCCCAAAGAGGCATCCCAATTGGCCAAGAGGCTCAACATCAAAGATGCCAGCAAAGTCATGATTCAAAGTGGACAACAACTTCACACGGCCATTGTCAAGAACAACTGGCGAGTTTGGCCCATGCAATTCGGTATTCCCGCTCCAAGCCAGACCATGGCCGAGTTGATCAAAGCAGCTGGCTTTGAGGGAATTCTTTACCCGTCCAGCAAAGGGCCGGGAAGGTGTCTGGTGGTTTTCCCAGAGAATCTTTCAGACCTTTCCCACATTGATCTCATTGGGCCAGCGCCCAGTGCCGCGACCATCACCCGGTTGGACTCGTTCACTGCTGCATCACTCGAAGGGTGGGACGCCATTCCGAGAAATCGAAGGCATAACTAAGACAGGCACACCCGCTATTTGCTATGAAATCAATAGCTATAGAGCCATATTCCACCAGCGCTAGCGGGCTAAAACTGTGCTGTATCAGCGTACAGCCGCTTTCATGGCTTGCACAATCTGCATAGTTTCTAAGCTGACTGTGGTTACGCGCATCAGCAGGTCTACCACCTTGTCTTTGTAATCGGCAAAACGGTAGGTGTTGAACTTCTCGCGGATGGTGGGGTCTTTGGGTTTCTTCTCTTTGTACTGGTCCAACACCCAGTCGATGGCGCAACGGTTGCCCAGCTTGTAAGTCCAGGCCTCGGGCGGGATGCCACTGAGTGTGGTCTCGCTGTCCAGGGCGATGCTGCCTGCATCCACGTCGGCGCGCAGCGTGGCTTTGGGTTGCAGGCCTGCGGCTCGGGCTTTGGTATCGGGCACATCGGTGCGCACCAGCGCAAACGGCGCAACGCCTTCATAGCCGATGTGCAGCGCCATCAGCGCCTCACCCCATGCGGCCCATTGCCAGAAGTCTTTGTAAAACGGAATACGCGGAAACTCACGCCTGAGATTTTGCGCGTACTTTTCACGGTAGGCCGGGTTGTGCAACACGGCGTAG
>JBJOLD010000301.1:0-4907 GCA_046045765.1 Pseudomonadota bacterium
CAGGCGCCCTTGACGTTAAGAGTTAATGCTCGTCGCAGTACGCCAAGCGTTTATCTTGGTTTGTTACAAACTGTCGGAATAGAAGCAAAAACCAACGGCCCCTATGGCGTTGACCTCACACAGGCAGTCGCAGTGCAGAGACTGCCAGGGTTTTCTGATGGCATGGTGTCGGTCCAGGACGGTGCAGCTCAAATGGCGGCGCCTTTGCTGCTTCAGGGGCTAGCAGGCCTGAAAGCACCACGGTTGCTGGATGCCTGTGCGGCGCCAGGTGGAAAAACCGGCCACCTGCTTGAGTTGTCAGATGCCCGCATCGTGGCGCTAGACATTGATGCAAAGCGTTGTTTACGAATTTCAGATAATTTGCTTCGAATACAGGTAGATGCGGAAGTACTAGCCGCCGATGCTTCGTATCCCGAACACTGGTGGGACGGTAAGTTGTTTGACGGCATATTGTTAGATGCTCCCTGCACCGCCTCTGGCATCGTCAGGCGGCACCCCGATGTCCGCTGGCTGCGGCGCGAAACAGATGTCGCCCAGCTTGCTCTCCTACAGGCGAAAATACTGCGTGCTTTGTGGCCGTTGTTGCGCCCCGGGGGCGTATTGCTGTTTTGTACTTGCTCTATTTTTCATGCTGAAGGCCAAGATCAGGTAGAAACGTTCCTTGCACACAACACCGACGCTACTTTGCTGCCGTCTCCTGGACATTTGGCACCCCAGAACGGTGCCAAATGGGAAGACGTCCAGGACAATCAAGTCCGTGATCATGATGGTTTCTTTTACGCACTACTTCAAAAACGGATGGGTTAACCTTGCTGGGTGCCGCGCAGTGGTGGGTGCTTTGTTGTTGTGTGTGAGTGGCGTGCAAGCGCAAAGCATTGCAGATGCGACCCAGTTTCGGGTAGAGCGTATAGATGACGAGATGGTGGTCTCTACCCTTATTCAGTTTGAATTGCCCAATGCCGTTGAAGAGGCGCTGTTAAAGGGCATTCCGATGGTTTTCGTTGCTGAAGCAGATGTGTTGCGTGAACGATGGTATTGGTACGATAAAAAAATCATCTCAACGCAACGCCAAATGCGCCTTGCCTATCAGCCGTTAACACGCAGGTGGCGACTTAACATCAATGCTGGTTTAGGTTCTGTAGTGCCAATGGGTTTGGCGCTCAACCAAAGCTTAGATACATTGACCCAGGCGCTGACCGTCATCAGGCGCGTGTCGCGATGGAAGATCGCTGACATTTCAGAACTTGACCCTGCCGTTAAATACAAAGTTGAGTTTCGATTTCGGTTGGATCTCACGCAGCTACCTCGACCATTCCAAATCGGTGCGCTGGGCCAGTCAGACTGGGATATTTCTGCCGTGGCCACCCAGCCGCTGTTCTTTGAAGTGGCAAAGTGATGCGTGCAAGCGGCACACGATCTGCAACTAGTGCTGCGCAAAGTGCTAAGAGAGTCCGACGTGCCGTTGCGCTAGGCGCACTGGCAATGGTAGTCATTGGCTTGGTGTTGCTGTATATGCTGATGCAAGCCACCAACAATCGTGAACTTTACGAAGCCAACTACGCGAGACTGTTCATCATCAATGTTGCCGTTGCAGCACTGTTGCTCAGTGCTATTGTCTGGGTGGCGTATCGGTTGCGCGTGAGGCTCAAACAGGGGCGGTTCGGTAGCCGCCTACTGGTCAAGCTAGCGACAATTTTTGCGTTAGTGGGTTTTGCGCCGGGCTTGCTCATTTATGTCGTCTCCTACCAGTTTGTCTCCAGATCTATTGAAACTTGGTTTGATGTGAAGGTTGAAAGCGCACTAGAGGCGGGCCTCAATTTGGGTCGGGTTACGCTGGATACGCTGTCCTTAGACCTAGTCTCCAAGTCTAGGCTCGCTGCGTTACAACTCACGGACACTTCAGACTCCGGTACCAGCGTTGCACTTGAGAGGTTGCTCGACCAAACCGGTGCAACCGAGCTGGCCGTATGGAATGGCTCTGGCAGTTTGCTCGCAAGTGTGGGACAGTCTCGAATTCAGTTAACGCCTGACAAGCCCGCACCAAGCCAGTTTCGAGCGGCGAAGGCGGACCGCTATTTAGCATGGACTGAAGGTTTGGAAGATATACCGCAGGGCGCCACTCCCAAAGCACGCATTAAGGTGTTGGTGCCGTTGGCAAGTGCGGTCCTTGGGTTTGCTGCAGATACGCGGTACTTGTTGGCGTCTCGGACATTACCATCCAATTTGGTTGCTAATGCGCTTGCAGTCGAAAGTGCCAATCGTGAGTACCAAGAGAGAGCGTTAGCCAGAGAGGGGCTCAAGCGGATGTACATAGGAACACTCACATTGAGCTTATTCCTTGCCGTATTTGGTGCTGTATTACTTGCTGTGGTTTTGGGCAACCAAATAGCGCGTCCACTGCTGGTATTGGCTGAAGGCGTTAGCCAAGTAGCATCCGGCGACTTGACGCCAAAATTGTCGATGCAGGGTAGTGACGAGTTAGGTGGTCTGACGCGTGCCTTTGCAACCATGACGGCACAGCTAGCCGAGGCACGCGAAACTGTCGAACAAAGCATGGAGCAAGTTGATGCTGCGCGCGCCAACTTACAGACCATATTGGACAATTTAACCGCAGGGGTTATTGTGCTGAGTGCCCAGGGCGAAATACGATCTTCCAATCCGGGTGCTGATCGAATCCTGAAAGTCACATTCGCAGCCCATGAAGGCGAATTGTTGAAGGGCATTACAGGTCTCGAGCAGTTTGGGCTTGCCGTACATGAACAATTTAACGACTTCATATCACGTCGCTCGGAAACAGGACTTGACCACTGGCAGCACTCTTTTGAACTAGGTGCTACCAACGCGCCTCTGCAAAGCCCATTTGATCGTTCAATTACGCTAGTAGCGCGTGGCGCTGAACTGCCTGGTGATGCGCTGCTATTGGTGTTTGACGATATTTCCGAAATTGTGTCAGCACAGCGTGCCCAAGCATGGGGGGAGGTTGCGCGCCGGTTAGCGCATGAAATAAAGAACCCACTCACGCCTATTCAGCTTTCCGCGGAGCGTCTTGAAATGAAGCTCACTGGCAAACTTGAAGAAAAAGAGCAAGCACTACTCACCAAGTCAGTCAAAACAATTGTTGACCAGGTGGACGCTATGAAGCGGCTAGTCAACGAATTCCGGGACTATGCGCGCCTACCAGCAGCCCAACTCGCAGCAGTCAGCTTGAACGAGTTGATACAAGACATCGTGCAGCTTTATGACAATGAAGCGGTGAACGCACCGGTTGCTTTGGAGTTGGATGCCAAAGCCCCCGCGATAAGAGGAGACTCGCAGCAACTGCGGCAAGTTATTCACAACCTAGTACAAAACGCCCAAGACGCCGGGGGAGCAGAAATTACCATACGTACCCAGTGGCTAGAAGCGTCACACCGGGTACGACTTAGTGTGCTTGACAGTGGTAGTGGATTTGACGAGCAAGTGCTGAAGCGCGCCTTTGAACCCTATGTCACGACCAAAGCCAAGGGTACGGGCTTAGGATTGGCCGTAGTGAAAAAAATTGCAGATGAACACGGAGCTCGTGTAAACATTAAAAATCGCTTGGAAGGCGGTATCGTGGTCGGTGCCCAAGTCTCGTTATCATTACCTACAGACAACGACACACACAATTGAGTGCGGCATAAGGCGTTACAGGGACAATACAAATACCATGGCAAACATTCTGGTTGTAGACGACGAACATGGCATTCGAGATTTGTTGTGGGAAATCCTCAATGATGAGGGGCACAATGTAGACCTCGCTGAAAATGCGGCACAAGCACGTGCCGCCAGACTCAATGAACGGCCAGACCTTGTTTTGTTGGATATCTGGATGCCAGATACAGATGGCGTTACTTTACTAAAAGAGTGGTCGTCCACTGGGTTGCTGACTATGCCAGTCATTATGATGAGTGGTCATGCAACGATTGACACTGCGGTGGAGGCAACCAAGATAGGTGCATTGGCATTCTTGGAAAAACCAATCACACTGCAAAAACTGTTGAAAGCTGTGGAGCAAGGCCTGACACGAGCGAGTTTGCATAAGGCTGCCGCCGCATTTGCAGTTCTACCTGCTAGCCCTGCTAGTGGAATATCTGATGTAGTTAGCGTGCCCCTGGTTCCCCCAGTGGTGCCCACTGCCAGTGCTGGTTTGCAAGCCAATCAAAATTTTGTCTTGGATAAGCCATTGCGCGAAGCGCGTGACGAGTTCGAAAAAGCGTATTTTGAATATCACCTTGCGAAAGAGAATGGCTCAATGACCCGGGTTGCGGAGAAAACCGGCCTTGAACGAACCCACTTGTATCGCAAACTAAAACAATTGGGCGTCGATTTAACGCGAGGCAAGCGAACTGTGATTTAAGGCTCTGCTATAATCTGAGGCTTAGGCCCGGTAGCTCAGTCGGTAGAGCAGAGGATTGAAAATCCTTGTGTCGGTGGTTCGATTCCGCCCCAGGCCACCAAACGGTCACGAAAGTGACCGCCATGCGGGAATAGCTCAGTTGGTAGAGCGATACCTTGCCAAGGTATAGGTCGAGAGTTCGAGCCTCTTTTCCCGCTCCATGGTTTCTATGTCAAAAGCCCATCCACTGCGATGGGCTTTTTGCTTTGTGGCCCCAATCAATTTCAGCGTAATTGAGCAGCAGCAAGCGCAGATGCTTGTGCTTTTAACGCAAATTCTGCCCGCAGCGCGCGCAGCTTTTCTCGCGGATCTTCCTTGATCGTGTTTTGATTTAGCCCCATCTCCGCGATGAAACGGCTGGGCAACGCAGTGACCAATTCGCGTCCTTTTTTACGGCGTTTGGTCCAACTGACGGCCAGGCTGCGCTGGGCACGGGTGATGCCCACGTACATGAGGCGGCGCTCTTCTTGCAAGCGCGTGGCCATGTCGT
>JBJOLD010000099.1:0-13627 GCA_046045765.1 Pseudomonadota bacterium
AACACCTCGGAGCGGGTCTCTTCAAAATGGCTAGGCAAGTACATGGTGGCGACTGTTTGTGGGGTTATTGGCTATTCAAGGTCAAATCTGCGCGCGGCTGCCAGTCGGCACTGGGTGCCACAGTTTTAGCCGCACCGACAAATAGCCGGTCCGTGGGCAAGTTGCGCGCGGCCAAATAGTCGCGCACTACGACACCACGGGCCAGCGCCAGCGCGCGCATGCTGTCTTCGTTAACACTGATATTGGCCAGCAGCAGTGCCTGCATATCTGCGGTGGGCAAATCTTTGGCCATGCCAACCACATTGCGCGGCTTGGTCATGTCGGCGCGCTTGTAAACCTCTTTCAGCAAGTCTGTAGCTTCGGTGGGGCTAACGGCCACCACGGTGGTGGCGTCTTGCCCAGCCACCACGGCACGTCGGCGCTTTTCAGTCAGCAGCAGCGCGGTAAGTCGGTCTTTTTTCAACGCGTCGCGTTCCGCTTCTAGACTGGCGGTGCCCACCACTGTCATTTTTAAAGCGGTGCGCTCGGTCAGTGCTTTGGCAACTTTGTCCAAGCCCTGCTTGGCTTCACTGGTCAAGGTGGCCACGCCTGCGGGAAAAGCCACCGCACTAAGCTCATCGCCACCGCCAAACGCGCTGGCCAGCAAGCTAAAGGGCGACGTCAGCGCCTTCACAACCAAGTTGGTCAGCACCTTCCAAATCACTGGGCCGATGCTGAACTGCGGGTCGTTGAGCGAGCCACTGATGGGCAGGTTCAAGTCGATAACCCCGTTGCGGTCAGCCAGCAATGCAACCGCCAATTTGACGGGCAGGCTGTTGGGGGCACCCTCCACTTTCTCGCCAAAGCTGAGCTGGTTGAGCACCAATTTGTTACTGGCGGTGAGTTGACCGTCGGGCTTGATGGTGTAGTTCACGTCGACATTCAACTTGCCGCGCTCGATGCCATACCCGGCGTACTTGATGGCGTAGGGCGATAGCGGTGGAAGCTCCAAATCCCGTACGCGGCCCTGAATGTCCAAGGCCAAAGGCTTGGCCAACGGGTTGAGCTTGCCGGTAATTTCCAGCGATGCGGTGCCCTCGGCACGGCCACGCAGCTCCAGGTCGGCCAACTGCACCACGCCGTTGCGAGGTTGCGACGAAAACTGACTCAACTTGCCGGTCAGCTGCGTCAGGTCTGCGGAATAGTTGGGCTGAATAAAGCGATCTGAGAACAGCACACGCCCATTGACCAAACTGACCGGGCCCACCGAAATCACCGCGCTACCTTCGCTGGTATCGCTGGCGATGGGCAATGGCGTAGCCCCTGGCTGGCCCGCACTGCGGGCCTGCACCGTGGTTTTCACCACGTCTTGCAAGTTCAACCTGCCCTGCGGGTTGACCACCACGCGGGCATAAAAATCGGTCAGCGCGGCCTCGCGCACCTGCACCCGTGGCGGGGTATTGGGCTGCATGTCCACTTCGATGCCTGGCACATTGAGCGACTTCCAGCGCAGTAACTCTTCGCCCCCGGGCAAGCTGGTGTTGCTGGCTGTGAGTACCGAATTGGCCTGGAACTCGTCCAAGGCTGCATCACCTTTGAGTTGAACTTGCGCGCCTGCGGCGGCGGCATAACGCACGCTGCCTTTCACACTGGCATCGGCACGCAATATGTCGACATTGAGCTGGTCGGCCACGTACGGCACAAATGCATGAGCGGGTAGGTGCAGCGCCTCTAGGGTGCCTTGTACTAGCACCGGGTCCCAACCCAACGTACCATTGAATTTGAGGGTACCGGGCTCGGTGGAACCCGCTTTCAGTCGGGCGGATAACACCAAAGGCACGGGCTTTTTGCCATCCAGCGCCAGGGCCTTGGCCTGCACACCCACACCCGACAAAGCAAACGACACGGGTTTGGCTGGCACCTTGTCGTCGAAGGTGATAGCGCTATCGTCAATCACCAGCTCAGCCACGTTCACGGACCATGGAGCTCCAGTAGCGGGTTGCGCCGCTTGGGTGGGCGCGCGCAGCCAATGCTCAAACATCCAGCGGCCCTGGGCATCACGCTCTAGCGCTGCCGACAGCGACCGCAACGCCACCTTGCCTACGCGCACAGTTTTGGCAGATAAGTCCGCCTCGGCCTGGGTAACTTCCAGGAGCTTGAAGCGCGGCAGGGTGCTTGAAACCGCGGCTGCGTCTTGCAATGCCACGTCAGCAAGCGCCAGCCGCTGCAGATTAAGCAACACGTTGGCGTTCTTCCACTGCACGCTCATCTGCGCATCCAGTTTGCCCGCTAAGCTGGGCACAACATAGGGCGCACTGTAGGGTGCAGCCAAGCCTAAAGCTACGTCACTCAAGACCAACTGCGCAAGGCCACTGGTGTCCGTGCCACTGCCTTTGAAGATCAGCCGGGCTGGCCGGTCTTTGGCATTTGCTCTAGCCTGGGTGGGCACAGTCAGCGCCCCCTCAAAGCTTGTCGGCTTGCCAGCAAAAGGCCACTGCATGTCTTGCGCCTGCAGCTCCACTTGGGCCACGCTGTAGCGTGCGCTAGGCGCAGTGGTGTCATCTGCCCACGTGGCTGTGCCGCCTTGGAGCTCAAACTTATCCAATGCAATCTTCCAGAGTATGGAGGGTTCCGTGGGGCTTGCGTGAGCAGCTATGCTTTTAGTAGCATTCTGCGGCGGTAGCTTGACTCCAAATAGGGGTGACAACACACCGTTTGCACTGCGTGATGCCGCTATGTTTGGCCCAGTGACAGTTATCGACTCCAGGTGAACGACGCGCTCCAGCGGACGCACATCTTTCAACACCGTGTGCACTTGCTCAACTGTCAAGAATTCCTTACCTGCAACATCCACCAGCTTCAGCTTATCGACCGTGACAGTGCCACTCAAGGCAACCGACACCTTCGGCGACTGAGAAAAACTGAGCTTCAGATCAGTATCGAGGACCGCGCCTTTCAACGTAACGGGCAAGCTTGCGGGTAGATAGGGCAAATAGGGGGCGATGTCCAGGCGCTGGATACGAATTGCGCTTTCACCGGACCTGGATAGCGCAAAAGGCGTACCCTGGGCCGTGGAGTCAAAGCGGCTGCCATTGAGTTCAAACGCCAACTTGGGGGTTACCAAAATATCGCGCTGCGATTCCAGGTTACTCAAAAAAGGCAACGCGACGTCGAGCTTGCGCAGGGTATGCAGCCGCTCTGCGGTGCCAATGCGGTCTACAAAATCCAGCTCTCCGCCACTGAGCACTACGTTGTGCACAGCAAACTTCAGCGGCATGCTCGGCGGGGCATCGACTGGTGGCTGCAGGCGCTGCAAAATGTCATCGAAATCGTAGTGACCTTCGCCCAAATGGGTCACGCGCACTTTCGGACCTTCGATCGTGATGGCGTCCACCACCGGGGCTAAGCGCAACAACGATTGCAATTCGGCATCCACATATACACGGGCCACACTGAACTGGCTGCCACTGCCGTTGGCTGTTGCCACTGCAATATCTTTGAATGTGAGCTCTAAAGACCAGGGTTTGAAATCGATAGCACCTAGCGTGAGCTGGCGACCCAGCGCGGCGCTACCACGGGCCTCAATCTGCCA
The DNA here is from genome assembly GCA_046045765.1 of Pseudomonadota bacterium. GTDB lineage: Bacteria > Pseudomonadota > Gammaproteobacteria > Burkholderiales > Burkholderiaceae_C > Allorhodoferax. The sequence goes on from JBJOLD010000099.1 coordinate 3,572, forward strand.
TTTGAGCAGTGCCGGCACAGCCGCCCAGGCCGCGCCCCACACAACGACAAGTACTGCCAAGGCCCCAAACGCACGACGTATCCAAACTCGCCATTGAGAAAAAATAGCATTCATATAACGACTTAACGAACTGTGGTGCTTTGAGGCGGCATCAGCCCCAAAGCGGCAGCTTTGAAAACAGCTTCGGTGCGCGTAGTGACATTGAGCACGCGAAACGCCGCCGTGATGTGGGTTTTGACCGTGTTTTCGGAAAGTAACAGTTCTTTAGCAATGATTTTATTGGTCTTGCCCTGCATCACTTTAAGCAACACATCAATTTGGCGTGGACTTAAGTCCAACGAAGCACCATAACCAGGCGAAGGCAACCCCAGAATTTGCCTGGGCAAATAAATGCCGCCACCCGTGACCACACGCAATGCGCTGAGCAACTCTTCGGGATCAGATGCCTTGGATATAAACCCGGCTGCACCCAGTTGCACCAGATCGCTGACCAAGGCCAAGCGTGTCTCTCCCGAAAGAATTACTACAGGCACGCCCGCGTGCGCCAGCAGTACGCGCTTAAGGCCCTGATTTGCATGGCTGTCAGGCAGCGCATAGTCCAACAAAACCAAGTCGAAAACCGGCTCTAACGCCACCGCTTGGGCAATCGAATGAACGATGGTGCAGCGCGCCGAGCTATCTAACTCTGCCAATAAAAACTGCAGCCCCCTGGAAAACAAGGCGTGATCGTCAATCAGCAAGATATGCAAAATTTTTTCCTAGAACAACAAGCTTAAGTTCGAGTCTTGTCTAGTGTCACACATTTGCACCTGTTTTTGACATCGTTCCGCTCGGCGCCAATTTGGCTGAGAATAGGGCTCAGTAAAACGACAGGAGACTCAAATGGCATGGAACCGTTGGATAGGTGTTCTAGGTTTAGCAAGCATCAGCCTAGGCGCGCAGGCGCAGCTACTTATAGGCCAAACGGCAGGCATTACGGGGGCTGTTGCCGCCACGATGAATGAAGCCATTCAAGGCGCTCGTTTGTACATTGACCATGTCAATGCGAAAGGCGGCATAGCAGGTGAAAAAATTGAACTAATCACCTTGGACGACCAGTTTGATGTCAAGCAAGCCGCAGAGAACGCGCGCGTGCTCATTGAAGAAAAGAAAGTGCTGGCCCTGTTTTTAAACCGTGGCACACCACATACCGAAGCCATCATGCCGCTGCTGGTCAAACATGACATTGCACTGATTGGCCCCTCTACGGGTGCCATGGTGCTGCACCAGCCGGTTAAACGCCAAATTTTCAATGTGCGCTCAAGCTACCAGCGCGAAGCCAAGCGCGCCGTGGAGCACCTCGCCACGGTCAGCGTTACACGCATTGCCGTCGTGCATGTGGACGACACTTTTGGCCAAGACGCTTTGGCAGGAACCATGGAAGGGCTCAAAGCTACCAACTTGCAGCCTTTGGGTATTTTGAAATTTGACCGCGCCAAGCCAGACTTCGGCACCCTTATCCCGGAGTTGACCAAACTGAACCCACAGGCGATTGTCTGGATTGGCTCTGGCACTGCGGTCAGCGATGGCATCAAGGCCTTGCGCGCAGCAGGTGGAACCGCGCAAATCATCACCTTGTCCAATAACGCATCCAGCGGTTTCATCAAAAATCTGGGCGCCGCCAGCCGTGGCGTGATGGTGACCCAGGTGCTGCCCTATGAACGCAGTTCTACCCATGCGTTTTTAGTGGAAGCACGTGAACTGGCCAGCAAACAAAAAGGACTTGAACTCTCGCCCGCCATGCTGGAAGGTTTCGTTTCTGCCAAAGTTTTAGTGGAAGCCTTGCGGATTGCATCGCCCAAACTCACACGCACCAAAATCATTGATGCCCTCAACAGCATGCGAAAGTTCGATGTGGGCGGCCTTGAAGTGAGCTACAGCCCCACCGACCACAGCGGCTTGGACTATGTGGATCTGTCCATCATCGGCAATGACGGACGGTTCAAACGCTAAGTGCGGCAGTACACCAGAAGAAATCACCCGGCGCCTGGAGACCGATCATCGAACTACGTCAACTCCGCTACTTTGTTCGCGTAGTAGAACTTGGCTCCATGAGCCGTGCCGCATTAGATTTGAGTTTGGTGCAATCTGGACTCAGTCAACAAATTACCCGCTTGGAAAGTGAGCTGTCTACTCGCCTCTTTCATCGCAGTCCCCAGGGTGTAACGCCTACCGAGGCCGGCGTAGCGTTCTACCGAGAAGCCCAACTCACCTTGCGCCACGCGGATCAGGCCGTCCGTTCGGCGCAGCAAGCACGTTTGTCAGGCTCGGTCACGGTGGGACTAGCGCCCACCACAGCGGCTGTACTGGGTTTGCCGCTGATACAAGCCATGCGCATGCGGTACCCGGATGTACGCCTTCATATGGTGGAAAGTATGTCTGGCCATTTGGGGGACATGCTCAATGCGCGTCAATTGGATTTGGCAGTGCTATTTGATTCGCGCCGCTACCTGCAAGACGCCATCGACAAACGCCGCTGGCAAGTGCAACCGTTGCTGGAAGAAGACCTGTACTTCATTCGTGCAAAGCGCACCCCTGCCGAGCGACTGCCCAACACGCTTCGGATGGCAGCTTTGAAAGATGTTGCGCTCATCTTGCCCACGGGTAACCACGGGCTGCGCAGTGCTCTGGATGCCGCTTTTGCCCGGGCCAAAATCGTCCCAAAGGTGATGATGGAGGTGGACTCGCTCTCGATGCTGATGTCCGCAGTAGATGCGGGCATCGGGGCCACTCTACAGCCTTGGGCAGCGCTTGGTCGTCACACTGACGCTACGCAACGCTTTCAGATTGCCCGGATATCCGACAAACAGGCGCAACGCATCAACCTGCTGTGCAGCCTGTCGGAAGACGAGCTGTCACCCGCAGCACTGGCCGCGCGCGTGGTACTAAAAGACTGTGCCAAATCGCTGATCGAGACAAAGGCCTGGACAGGCACCCGTTTGTCAATACGCTGAGCACCAACGCAAGCCATCACGATTTGTGATGCCCCCACTGCTTGGGACACCTTCGCAACCGCCCACGCGCGGACTACAGTTAGGCCATTGCAACTTTCCACGGATCTTGTTCAACATGGACACAGACGTTCTTGTCATTGGTGGCGGCAACGCCGCCCTGTGCGCCGCCCTGATGGCCTGTGAGGCGGGCGCCAGCGTCATGCTGCTGGAAGCTGCGCCCCAAGAATGGCGTGGCGGCAACTCCATGCACACCCGCAACCTGCGCTGTATGCACGATGCACCCCAAGACGTACTGACGGACGCCTATTCAGAAGAAGAGTTTTGGCAAGATCTGTTGAAAGTCACTGGCGGGCAAACCAACGAGAAGCTGGCACGTTTGACCATCCGCGAGTCCAGCACCTGCCGCGACTGGATGCGCCGTCACGGTGTGCGTTTTCAGCCCTCGCTGGCCGGAACGCTGCACCTGTCACGCACCAACGCTTTTTTTATGGGCGGTGGCAAGGCTTTGGTCAACGCCTACTACCGCAGCGCGCAAGCACTGGGCGTGCAGGTCCGCTACAACGCACCAGTTGACCGAATAGAGATGCAAGGCAACCGATTTGTCGCAGCCCATACCGGAAATGAACGCATTACCGCTAAAACCTGTGTTTTGGCTGCGGGCGGGTTTGAGTCCAACCGCGAATGGCTGCGCGAGGCGTGGGGACAAAACGACCGCGGCGAATGGCCTGCAGACAACTTTTTGATTCGTGGCACACGTTTTAACCAAGGTGTATTACTCAAACAAATGCTGGCTGAAGGTGCAGATGGCATTGGCGACCCCACCCAAGCCCACATGGTGGCGATTGACGCGCGCGCTCCGCTGTATGACGGTGGCATTTGCACCCGCATCGACTGTGTGTCGCTGGGCGTGGTGGTGAATGCGCAGGGTGCGCGTTTTTACGATGAGGGCGAAGACTTCTGGCCCAAGCGCTACGCGATCTGGGGCCGACTGGTGGCGCAACAGCCAGGACAACTGGCGTATTCGGTGATCGATGCCAAAGCCATAGGTCGATTTATGCCGCCCGTGTTTGACGGCGTCAAAGCCAATAGCTTGCCCGAACTGGCCAACAAACTGAGCCTGCCGCTGGATACTTTTATGCAAACATTGGATGCCTACAACGCGGCCTGCCAGCCTGGTGAGTTTGACCACACGGTGCTGGATAACTGCCACACCGCAGGCATTGCGCCTGCCAAAACCCACTGGGCACGCCGCATTGATACCGCGCCGTTTTACGCCTATGCGGTGCGCCCCGGCGTCACATTCACCTACCTCGGACTCAAGACCGATGAGACTGCCGCTGTGCACTTTGGCGGTGAGCGCAGTCCCAACGTATTCGTGGCGGGCGAGATGATGGCTGGCAATGTTCTTGGCAAGGGCTACACGGCTGGCGTGGGCATGTCCATCGGCACAGCGTTCGGCCGCATCGCCGGTGCCTCTGCTGCAAGGGCAGCCACAGCAACTATGCCCACCCAATTTACAGGAGCCAGCCATGCAACAGCTTGAAGCGCTGACCCGCGAGGCCATTCATTTGGCCCAGGGCGGCCTGGCCCTGACAGCGCCCGAGGCCGAAGTAGCCCGCCAAATGAAAATCTGCAACGCCTGCCGCTACTGCGAAGGCTTTTGCGCGGTGTTTCCGGCCATGACCCGGCGGCTGGAGTTCGGAAAAGCAGACATTCACTTCCTAGCCAACCTGTGCCATAACTGTGGCGCTTGCCTGCACGCGTGCCAATACGCACCACCTCACGAGTTTGCGGTGAATGTGCCGCAGAGCATGGCCCAAGTGCGCGGACAGACTTATGCGGACTACGCGTGGCCCGCACCGCTGGGCAAGCTGTATGCCCGCAATGGGCTGACCTTGTCGCTGGCGCTCGCTGCAGGGCTTGCGCTATTCTTGGCGCTGGCTGCCAACACGCAGGGCGCAGGCAGTGGATCGGGTACGGGCTTTTATGCAGTGTTTCCCCACAACTTGCTGGTCAGCCTGTTTGCCCCCGTTTTTCTGTTTGCCTGTTTGGCATTGGGCATGGGGGTGCGGCGCTTTTGGCGCGACATCACACCGGCAACGTCGGGCGCAGCGCTCACCAACCCTGCTACCAAAGAAGCCGCAAGTGCCGTGCTGAAGTTGAAATACCTCGATGGCGGCCACGGCGATGGTTGTAACAACGCAGATGATGCGTTTACCCATGCACGCCGTCGCGCGCACCACCTTACCTTCTACGGCTTCATGCTGTGCTTTGCTGCGACGTCGCTGGGTACCGTGTACCACTATGCGTTTGGCTGGGCAGCACCGTATGACCTGCCGAGCCTGCCCAAGGTATTGGGCGCAGCCGGTGGCATTGCGCTGTTGTTGGGTACTGGCGGGCTTTTCAAGCTAAACCTGCAACGCGACCCGCGCCAGGGCGACAGCGCACAAAAAACCATGGACTTAGGGTTCATTGCATTGCTGTTCTTTACCAGCCTCACAGGCATGGCCTTGTGGTTGGGCCGGGGAAGTGCGGCATTGCCCACGTTGCTGGCAGTGCATCTGGGCGTGGTGATGGCCTTGTTTGCCACCCTGCCCTACAACAAGTTTGCCCACGGCATCTTCCGCACCGCAGCGCTGCTGCGCCATGCGGTGGAAAAACGCCAACCCAGTCGACTTTCACTTGGCAGCGATTGATGGACTATTGATTGGCGATTGATTGATTTTTAGGAGACAACTATGAACAAAAGAAACTTTCTCACCACCTGCACGGCTTTGGCTTTGGGCCTAACAGCCGTAAGTGCAGCAGGCCAAGACTTCCCGCCCAAAAAGCCCGTCACCATGGTGGTGGGTTTTGCGGCCGGTGGTGCAGCCGACACTGCAGCGCGACTGATTGCCAAAAAGCTGGGCGAGAACATCGGCCAATCGGTGGTAATCGACAACAAGGCCGGGGCCGGTGGAAACATTGCCCACCAGTTTGCGGCTAACGGCCCAGCAGATGGCAGCGTGATTTTGTTTGGCTCGGTGGGGCCGCTGGCCATTGCACCGCACCTGATGAAGCTGCCCTACGACCCCGTGCGCGACCTGGCCCCCATCACCATGGGCGTCAACTTCCCCAATGTACTGGTGGTGCATGCAGGCACCGGCATCAAGACCTTTGCCGAGTACATCGCCTTCGCCAAAAAGAACCCCGGCAAGCTGGACTTTGCCTCCACCGGTGCAGGCTCGGCATCGCACTTAGCGGGCGAATATCTCAACGAACTTGCGGGCATTGACACGGTACACATCCCGTACAAAGGTGGAGCGCCTGCCCTACAAGACTTGTTGGGCGGACGGGTGGCGGCATATTTCTCAACCCCGTCCACAGCGCAGGCCTACATCGACAACGGCCAGTTGATTGCACTGGCCAGCACCGGTCAGCAGCGCATGGCGTCGCTGCCCAAAATCCCCACCATTGCAGAATCTGGCTACCCCGGATTCAGCGCCACCAACTGGTACGCATTTGTCGCCACCAGCAAAATGCCCAAGCCACTCTTGGACCGCTGGAACACCGAGCTGGTCAAAGTGCTCAAGTCCCCCGACATCGTGGAGCAGCTGAACAAACATGGCTTAACACCCATGCCCGGCACGCGTGACGAATTAGCTCGCTACATTGCCAGCGAAACCACCACCTGGGGTCGGGTGATTCGTGAACGCAAAATCACCATGGACTAAGGCCTACGTGCCCGGTGTGCTCACGATGAAATCTACGGGGCCAGTAGCACTTTTTGTTTGCGGATTTTGCAGCCATTCTTAAGTAAAGAAATGTAAACTTACAATAAGTTGCATACTTCCAGCTTATCAAGACTCAAAAATCATGTGTGGATTTGCAGGCTTCGTTCAATATGGTGCAGCTGAGCTAAACCACAATCAGCGATTGCAAATCCTGAAGGCAATGGGGCGCTCCATTGAACATCGGGGGCCAGATGATGAACAACTGTACGACGATGGTGTGTTGTCACTGGTTTATCGCAGACTTTCCATCGTAGACGCACAAGGCGGACGCCAACCCATCTTCAACGAGAGTGAATCGACGCTCTTGGTCTGCAATGGCGAAATATATAACCATGCCGAAGTGCGACATAACCTAGCAGCAACGCATCGATTTCGCTCCGACTCAGATTGCGAAGTATTACTTCACGGCTACGAAGAATGGGGCCAAGAGGTGCTCCGTAAAGTGCGGGGTATGTTTGCATTTGTGCTTTGGGACCGAATAGAACAGCGTCTTATATTGGCACGGGATCGATTAGGGATCAAACCGCTTTATGTATGCCACTTGCCGAACGGCATTCTTTTCGGTTCCGAACTTAAAGCGCTGTTAGCGCACCCGAATTGCCCCCGTGAAACAGACTTGCACAACGTCAGTAGCAATCCAGTTGCAAATGCGATAACACCGACATACGTTAAAGGCATTGCGCATTTGCCGGCTGCCCATCAACTCATTTTTGAGCGTGGCCGGAAAGCGCAGATTACCCCTTACTGGAAGCTTAATGATCACCTCGGTGCAGCGCCCTATGGGTTACACGCCCAAGGCTACGTAGAGGCATTTGACAATTTGCTTGAAGAGTCAATTGCAGAACATTTGCAAGGCCAAACAGAATTTGGCGTGCATTTGAGTGGCGGTGTGGACTCATGCTTGATTGCGGCAATTGCAGCGCCCAGAATGCCCAACATTTCGAGCTACACCATCACTGAGCGAAGTAATTATCTCGCGGGCGATATTGGCGCCGCTCAGCAAGTGGCCAAACAGCTGGGCATGCCCTGGAGCTCTGTGTTGTGTGACTTTCGTACCTTTGTTCAAGACTCTGCATTTGGCCTAAGCACGCTTGAGCAATGCACATGGATGATGGATTCACCCTTGTTTGATATTGAGTGGATTCTTAAACGTGAACTCAATCGAACTATCCGAGCCCAAAATCCCAATCTCAAGGTGCTATTGCTGGGGCAAGGCGCTGACGAGTTCGCCGGTGGATACTCATCGCGAATCGACAATTCCAATCGAAATTGGCAAAGCTATTTGAAGGGCGAAGTCCAACATATTTTGAGTGTTGGAGAGGCCAACACTCCGCTAAGGGGTGGACGGCACTCGGTCTTTTTAGGTAAGCGTGACGGGACTTCAACCCTTAGTCCCTACCATCGCATGATGTATCTCATGAAGCGCCAGCTACAAAACCACAATCTCTGGCACGAAGACCGTACGAGTGCAAGTTTAGGCATGGAGGCGCGTGTACCTTTTCTCGATCACCGCATAGTCGAGTTGCTGGCATCAGTACCTGCCAAGTTGCATCCAACATTGTTTTGGAATAAGTCCATCATTCGTCAAGCTCTCAAAAAGCGGATGCCAAACTATGACATTCGGCGCCCAAAAATTGGGTTCTGTTGGACCGACGACCCCCGATCTTTGGATATGTTGATCGAAAACATGGCGCTAAGCGCTATCGATGACTATCGTGAAAAATACGTGAATGAGAAAGACTTCGCTTTCAGCCGGATAGAAACCGACCAGTTGATTAAAACAGTCCGCAGCAAGCAGCCTGGCTTTAAGGCCGCCAGCGTGCTGTTGCTAGAACAAATGTCCACGTCCATTTTTCGCGCCAACGTTAAGCACGCAGCGCAAGCCATTGAGCTACGTGCGCATCGCTTTGAAGGGCCCAAGCTCAGCGTTATTGAAGAACACGAATGGACTGCAATTGGCCAGCTTTTTGCGCAGCCGCCCTACATGCCATTTGACTGGCACCCAGACCACTGCCCTCAAATCCCCGTAGGCTGTGAAATTCAAACCCAAACCAAGGGTAAAGATAGGCACAAGTACCAATTGGTACAAGATGGCACAGTTCATGCTGAAATAAGTTGTTTGGCCAGTGACACAGGTACTAAGGCGCTGATTCGTGGCCTTTGCGACAAATCTATGAATGATTTTGTTGTTCGCGATTGGCTTTTGCACCTCAAGCTGCCCAAAGAGAAGGTCTTTGAAATGCTGAGTATTCTGCTGCAGAGCGGATTTATAACTACGCCAATAGCTCCAAGGAAAAAAAGTACCTTTAGGTCTATTTCGTCCTTTCTGCAATCTATCTATCGCTTTGATCAGTGGTTAGAGGCACTCAGACGCCGTAGGCAAGTTCTAGAAGCAGAATTGCATAAGTAGTTTCACTAACTCTCGTCGTGTTCGTCCAAAAAATGTTAAATAAATCACGTTTTTCCAGATGAACTCAGCTCATACGGCGACTTCGCAAGACATGAACTTAACGGATGATGTCGTTAGACAGCCTCAGATGCAAGCTGAAACGACTTATATAAAGCAGGTCAGTAGTACTGAGCTGGTGACCTGCCCCCAACTCCCTTACCAATCTAAATTCCAGAAGTCCGTGGTTTGACAAGATTAACTGATCCCTGCTTCGGTCTTGCTCTCTGACATTGCATCGCCAGTTACTTGGCGATTCAATCCGGCGAATGTTGCAGGCGGCATACGTCCGCAACTGCTTTGGGGGTCAAAACGCCGCCAAATTGGATATCTTTGATAACAACGTGGGGCTTGCTGCTTCCAAAGAATTAGTCGTTACAGGCTGGGCGACCCCTGCAGGTCAACCTAGTGTGGGGCTCTCACTGCCAAAGGGATGTAGCACCTTGCGGGTCAAGACTGCAGCAGAGACTACGGGTTTTTACTCGAAGACCATTTCGCTTCGGTAACGCCAGGTCAAATGCGCTTTAGCGCTTGCGATGCACCGCAAACCGCCAGATTGAATCGATGATTTCTGTCAATGAAAATCCCGGCTGGTCGTCGCCAACTCACCCAGCAAATGGGTGAGGTCCACCAGCCGCTTGGCCACCACGTGCCGCACTTCGCCACCTGACGCTTCATCGCGCTGCCACACACCGTACACCGCCATCAGTCGCGACTGGTAGACCACGTCGCGAAACTGCTCTTTCACGGCCTTCCACACAATCACATTCACACTGCCACTCTCGTCCTCCAGCGTCACGAACACCACGCCTTTGGCCGTGCCCGGCTGTTGGCGCATGGTGAC
>JBJOLD010000308.1:0-4470 GCA_046045765.1 Pseudomonadota bacterium
CTGCGCGTGGCCTTGACCGGCCTGACCATTGCCGAATCCTTCCGCGACGAAGGCAAAGACGTTCTGTTCTTCGTGGACAACATCTACCGGTACACCCTGGCCGGCACAGAGGTGTCCGCGCTCTTGGGCCGTATGCCGTCCGCCGTGGGTTACCAGCCCACGCTGGCCGAAGAAATGGGCCGCCTGCAAGAGCGTATTACGTCTACCAAAGTGGGTTCCATCACTTCCATCCAAGCCGTTTATGTGCCTGCCGATGACTTGACTGACCCTTCTCCTGCAACCACCTTTGCGCACTTGGACTCCACCGTAGTGTTGTCCCGTGACATCGCTTCTTTGGGTATCTACCCTGCTGTAGATCCTCTGGATTCCACCAGCCGCCAGCTGGATCCGTTGGTTGTGGGCGCTGACCACTACGAAACCGCTCGTGCTGTGCAAGGTACGCTGCAACGTTACCGCGAACTGCGCGACATCATCGCGATTATGGGTATGGATGACTTGGCTCCTGAAGACAAGTTGGCTGTGGCCCGTGCCCGCAAGATTCAGCGTTTCCTAAGCCAGCCTTTTCACGTGGCTGAAGTGTTTACCGGTAGCCCCGGTAAGTACGTTACTTTGGCTGAGACCATTCGCGGCTTCAAGATGATTGTGGGCGGCGAGTGCGATCACCTGCCAGAGCAGGCCTTCTACATGGTCGGCACCATCGACGAAGCTTTCGAAAAAGCTAAAAAAATCTGATCGGCGTAAAACATGAACACCATCCACGTTGATGTTGTCAGTGCCGAAGAGTCCATCTTCTCTGGCGAAGCTAAGTTTGTAGCTCTGCCCGGTGAAGCTGGTGAACTCGGCATTTACCCACGCCACACGCCGTTGATTACGCGCATCAAACCCGGCTCGGTTCGCATCGAGAAGGCTGACGGTAGCGAAGAGTTTGTGTTCGTAGCCGGTGGTATTTTGGAAGTGCAACCTAACTGTGTCACTGTGTTGTCTGACACAGCGATTCGCGGCAAGGATTTGGACGACGAGAAAGCCAATGCGGCCAAGGCGGCAGCGGAAGAAGCCGTCAAGAACGCCAAGAGTGAGCTCGATTTGGCCAAGGCAACATCTGAGCTGACTATGATGGCCGCGCAGATTGCCGCTTTGCGCAAGTTCCGTCAGCGCAAGTAAACCCTCTGGGGTTTCGCTAACAAAAAACCGCCTTCGGGCGGTTTTTTACTTCCGGGCTTGGCCTACCCCGCGGGTCAAATCAAAGCGGGGGCGTCGGACAATTCATTAGGATTGGTTTGCCCAGCATGCACCGCAAAATGCTGCTGCAACACCTCGTTTACTTCGGCGATAGCCTGAACCAAGCCACCTTCCAAGTCGCCTCTGCTCAAGGTGGTGCTTAAGCGTTCCACCACGCTACCCCATTGCCCCGCAGACACTAACCGATTGACACCCCGGTCCGCAATGAGTTCAATCGACCGCTCTGCCAGACACAGATAAATCATGACTCCGTTGTTGTGTTCGGTATCCCACACGCGCAAGCGGCCGAACTGCGCAAGTGCCCGCTGCTGCAGCAATGCAGGGGTGGTGTCGGAGCGCAGCAAGTAGCTGTTGGGCAGTCCGGCCTCAATGCACAGGCGAATTTCGCCGGAATGCAGCGACTCGCTGTTTGCAATCAATGTTTTGAGTTTGAGCAGGCTGGCATCAGTAAAAGCGAGATGCGCCTCGTTCGCCCAGCGGTGTTTAAAAATGCGCTGTATCCGCTTTAACATCACCAACCTCCCGAGGCACCACCGCCGCCAAAATTACCACCACCACCCGAGCTGAAACCGCCGCCGGTGCCGCCGCCAAATCTGCCAGATCCCCTGCCGCCCCAGCCTCCGTCACCCCATGGGCCACTGCCGTGGTTGGTTGTGACTTTGTTCAGGCTGCTGAATAGCGTAAGTACTACAGCGGCGATAGCAGCCAACACCGACACGACGACGCTGGTAGTGACAAACATGGCAACCGCCCCCGCAATCCCCCCCGTTGCTAGCGACCCCAGCCGGTTGCCCAGCAACTGCCGCGCAATGCCGCCACCGACCACCACTGCGAAGAATAAAAATACCGCAAGGTCCATCCACTGAAATCCGGCTTTGCCGCCGCTGACGCCAACGCCGGTTGCCGCCGCAGGCAGACCTTCACTACGAATTAAGCCCATGATTTGGTCAATACCCGCATCTATGCCTCCCGCAAAGTCACCGGCCTTAAGCAGTGGGAAAATCGCTTGGTCGATCACACGTTTGGCCATCAGGTCTGGAATCGCACCTTCCAGTGATTTGGCAACTTCAATACGCAGCTTGCGGTCGTCCTTAGCCACCACCAGTAACAGACCGTCACCGACTTGCTTGCGGCCGATTTTCCAACTGTCCGCCACACGCTGGGTGTAGCTGGCAATATCTTCTGGTGCGGTGGTTGGCACCATCAGCACTACGATTTGTGACCCTTGGCTGGCTTCAAAGGTGGTGAGCTTGTTCTCCAACGCTTGCTTGGCATCCGTATCTAGGGTACCTGTGCTGTCCATCACATGAGCAGTGAGTGCTGGCACTACCAAAACGCCTTGCGCCCAAACGCCAGCCACACCGGCCAGTACAACGGCGATGAACATCCAGCGGAGAAACAACAGCACCATAACCGGCAGTGCGCGCATGTCGGCTATTTCTGGTTGAAGTCGACGGTGGGCGACGCGCTAATGGACGCTTCGTTTTGTACCGTGAATGCCGGCATTGGCTGGTAGCTAAACACCATGGCGGTCAGATTGCTGGGAAAGCTGCGTGCCAGCACGTTGTATTCCTGAATGGCTTGAATGTAGCGGTTGCGCGCCACGGTGATGCGGTTCTCGGTGCCCTCCAATTGAACACGCAGGTCGCTAAAACCTTGGTTGGCTTTCAGGTTGGGGTATTGCTCGCTGACCACCATCAGGCGGCTCAAAGCGCCACTCAATTCGCCCTGCGCGGCTTGAAACTTCTTGAACGCTTCGGGGTTGTTCAGCGTTTCGGGACTGACTTGAATCGACGTTGCTCTTGCACGCGCTTCTATTACTTTGGTCAGGGTTTCCTGCTCAAAGTTAGCCTCGCCTTTGACAGTTGCCACGATGTTGGGTACCAGGTCAGCACGGCGTTGGTATTGGTTGAGCACTTCGCTCCACGCTGATTTGGTTTGCTCGTCCAAGCGCTGAAAATCGTTGTAACCGCAGCCCGACAGTGACACCGCAGCCAGTAAAGCCAAAAAGTAGTTTTTCACAAATACCTCCAAACAGCAAAAGCCAAAGCATACATGGGTGCCAAAGCACAGCAAACAAGAACCAAACACGGCAAAATGACCGCATTGTTTCAGTCAAAATCTCTCATGCCCAAAGCCCGCAAACATGCTGCCGATCTGAGCAGCAACCCCAACGACCTAGAAGCCGTGTTCTATGATGCCTTGCAGGCGGAGGACTTGGAGCGCTTGATGGCGTGCTGGGCAGACGATGAAGACATCGTCTGCATTCACCCCAGTGGGTCGCGCATTGTTGACACTGCAGCCATACGAGCAGCGTTTGAGGCCATGTTCTCGGAAGGCGGCACGATCAACGCCCACCCAGAGTACATTACGCCGGGTAAATGCTATGGCCAGCCCCGGAATGCTCGATGCAGCATACGAAGAGCAGCCGCTCGCGCAGGTACTGCATTTATGCAAAATAGGCCCCCAACCGCCGTCTATATTGCGTAAGCAGCTATGAATTATGTAGCGCCTCTGTGGTTGCCAGGCGGTAATTTGCAAACGATTTGGCCTGCGTTGTATTCCCGCAGAGTGTTTGGCCGACACCCCCAGTACCGCCGTGAACGTTGGGATACACCCGATGCGGATTTTGTTGATGTGGACTGGCTAGACCTTGCACAAACGCAGGCGCAAGATCCACGCAATCCGAAACCGTTACTGGTACTGTTCCACGGCCTGGAGGGCTCATCGCGCAGCCATTACTCCGAGGCATTTGCCGACTTTTGCCAAGAGATGGGACTAGCGTTTGCAGTGGTGCACTTCCGGGGCTGCAGTGGAGAGATTAACGTGGCACCACGCGCCTACCACTCAGGCGACTTTGAAGAAATTGGCTGGCTGCTGCAGCGCATGCGACAAAGCTATACAGGGCCCATCATCGTCGTAGGAGTGTCTCTGGGCGGCAACGCCTTGTTGCGATGGGCCGAGGAGGCTGGCAGCCTTGCTTCGCAGACGGTCAGCGCAGTGGCGTCGGTGTCCTCGCCCATTGACCTTGCAGCAGGCGGCTGGGCCATAGGCCGGGGCTTTAATAGGCTGGTTTACACGCGTATGTTTCTGAACAGCATGAAGCCCAAAGCACTGGAGAAGTGGCAGCAGTTTCCGGGTTTGTTTGACAAAGAGGCGCTCATGGCTGCCAAAGATTTGTATGAGTTCGACAACGCATTTACAGCACCTTTGCACGGATTTAAAAGTACC
>JBJOLD010000323.1:0-3237 GCA_046045765.1 Pseudomonadota bacterium
GGCCATGTGGCGCGCATGATGGGCTTGCCCATCGACAAGCTGGTGGTCGCTACCAATGAGAACGACGTGCTGGACGAGTTCTTTCGCACCGGCGTGTACCGCGTGCGCGGCACAGCCGACACACATGAGACGTCCAGCCCTTCGATGGATATTTCCAAGGCCAGCAACTTCGAGCGCTTTGTGTTCGACCTGTTGGGCCGCGATGGCGCGCGGGTGAAAGCCTTGTTTGGCGAAGGCCTGTCCCAAACAGGCCAGTTTGACCTGAGTGCTGACCCCGCTTTTGCAGAGGCAGCCACTAAGTACGGGTTCGTGAGCGGCAAGAGCACCCACACCAACCGGCTAGACACCATCCGCACCACGTTTGAGCAACACGGCATGGTGATCGACACCCACACCGCCGATGGCCTGAAAGTGGCACTAGACCACCGCAAGACAGCTACCGAATTGGCAGTACCGATGATCGTGCTGGAAACCGCGCTGCCCATCAAGTTCGCCTCCACCATCGTAGAAGCCTTGGGCCGCGAGCCCGACCGCCCCGCCGGGTTCGAGGGCATCGAAGCACTGCCCAAGCGCGTGTTGGTGATGGATGCGGATGTGGTGGCTGTTAAGGCGTTGATTGAGAAGGCGTGTGCCGCTTAGCGTTTGTTTGAGTTGCAAAATTTAAGCTATATCAGCCCCCAGCCCCCGTGTAGTATGCGTAAGCAGCTATAGAAAATATAGCAAACTAAGACTATGACCAGCCTACAACGTGCCCCTTTGAAGTCTCTGGACGACGCGCTAGCGCAGTTGCTGGCCGCTGTGTCACCCTTGCAAGCCACCGAATCAGTCGCAACACTGCAAGCCGATGGCAGGGTGCTGGCGGTGGATGTCGTGTCCGCGCTGCAGGTGCCGCCGCAGGACAACAGCGCCATGGATGGCTACGCTGTGCGTGTAGCAGATATTGCCGCCACAGCAGCGTTGGCGGTATCGCAACGCATTCCTGCGGGCGCTTCTGGAGAGCCTTTGCAGCCAGGCACTGTGGCTCGCATCTTTACTGGCGCACCTATTCCGAAGGGCGCGGATGCGGTGGTCATGCAAGAAGACTGCACCAGTTTGGATGTTGCGACTGGCGGCCAATCGCAAATCTCCGTGAACACTCGTCCCATATTGGGGCAATGGATTCGTCGTGCAGGCGAAGACGTAGCCCGTGGCGCGGTGGTGCTGCAGCGCGGCCAGCGCCTAGGGCCCGCGGAGCTGGGCATGGCTGCTGGCGTAGGTATGGCCCATCTGGAGGTGGTGCGCCGCCCGCGTGTGGCATTGTTTTCTACTGGCGACGAGCTGGTCATGCCCGGCCAACTGGCGCCGCAAGACATGCCACCCGGCGCTATTTACAACTCCAACCGATTTTTTTTGAACAGCCTGCTGTGCCGCATGGGCTGCGAGGTCACCGACCTGGGCATCGTGCCCGACCAGCGCGATGCCACTATCGATGCACTGCGCAACGCTGCACAAACGCACGACGTGATTTTGACCAGTGGCGGCGTGTCTGTTGGGGAAGAAGACCATATCAAGCCTGCTGTGCAAAGCCTGGGCTCGCTGGATTTATGGCAAATCGCTGTCAAGCCTGGCAAACCGTTTGCGCATGGCCGTATTGACCATGCCCACTTTATTGGCCTGCCGGGCAACCCTGTATCGAGCTTCGTCACCTTTTTGTTGTTGGTGCGCCCATTCCTCTTGCAACTACAAGGCGTGCCACAAGTTGCTATGAAAACAGTAGCTGCTCGCGCAGACTTCACGTGGGCCAGAGCCGATAAACGTCGTGAATTTTTGCGGGTAAGGCGCAATGTCAGTGGTGGCCTAGACCTGTTCCCCAACCAAAGCTCTGGTGTACTCACCTCTGTTGTGTGGGGCGACGGTTTGGTGGATAACCCCAGTGGCCGCACCATTGCCCCTGGCGATGTGGTGCAGTATGTGGCGTTCACCGAGTTGCTGGCGTAAACCGCCACAAACACGGGCAACGAACTGACTTGAGGAATACGGCAATGCACAAGGTCGGCACATGAAAATCACCATCAAATATTTCGCCTCTATCCGCGAGGCCATGGGGCAGGGCAGCGAAACCTTGGACACCACCGCCGGTACCCTGGCCGAACTACGCGACAGACTCATTGCCCGTGGCGGCGTGGGTGGACAAGCCTTGGCCCGAGGCCGCGCGGTGCGCACGGCGCTGAACCAATTGATGGGTGACGAGTCTGTGACCTTGACCGAGGGCTGCGAAGTCGCATTCTTTCCGCCAGTCACCGGCGGGTAGGGGAATGGTCGCCATGGCTGAAATGTCTGTCCCCCGTGTTCGCATCCAAACCCAAGCGTTCGATGCCGCCCAAGAGATGGTCGCGCTGCAGGCCACTGACCCACGCGTGGGCGCTATCTGCACCTTTGTAGGCACCGTACGTGACCGCAATTGGCCCGATGCCCAAGCGCCGGGCTCTGTGGTTTCTTTAGAGCTGGAGCACTACCCCGGCATGACTGAAAAATCGATTGAGGCGATGATTGTTGCGGCCCACGACCGGTTCGACATTTTTGGTGCCCGAGTCATTCACCGCGTGGGCCTGCTGCAGCCGCTGGACCCTATTGTGCTGGTCGTGGTCACATCGGCCCACCGCCACGAGAGTTTTCAGGCGTGTGAGTTTTTGATGGACTACCTCAAAACCCAGGCCCCGTTCTGGAAAAAAGAGCAAACCCCTGAGGGCGCGCATTGGGTAGATGCCCGCGTGGCTGATGATGATGCGCTGGCTCGGTGGGGCATTGCAGCCGGTAACGCCTGAATTCTTGATTTCGGATGTGTAGCGCAAGTGGGCATTTGCTAGAGGCGGGTTACGGGTAGTTCAGTGTGTTGCCGGTCAGGAGTCGTTCGCGAACTTCGCTGATGCCGCGATTGACGACCTAGAACAATGACGGGCTAAAGACTAGAGTGGGCCAAGAGCTGCCATCCGCGAATGTCAGCTTCATGGTCACCAAATTTTGTTTCAAGCGGAAAATTTACGCGGTTTGAGCTTGACTGACATTTACCGACGCAATGAAGTTAATCTTCAATCATGACTACCCAGGGCCCTCCCTGTAACGACCAGCACTTAGGTCAAATTGGCTTTTTGCAGTACGGTCAAAAGTGCGCGCAAGTACAGATAGCCCCTGGGGGAGTTCGAGCGTTGCGGTTTCCTTGGATAGTTTTCGGTGCAGCGTAAGAGCACGACACGACGT
>JBJOLD010000332.1:0-8364 GCA_046045765.1 Pseudomonadota bacterium
CACCACAAAGCGGTGGGGCACACCGCAGGCGGTAAAGCTGCCGCTCCAAAATTCGCCCATTTCCACTGGGCAGTCCACCAGTTCGTCGTAGTTGGCGGCCAGGTAGCTGCCAAAGCCGCGCTTGTTGACTTTGAGGGGCTGCAGAGTAGTGGCTGCGCTCCAGTCGGGCGCTGCGTCCACAGGCACAAGTTCCAGGCCATGGGGCTGGTCGTGATGCTCAGGTGCCTGCAGGCACAAGCTGGTGCCATTGAAAAATCCGCGCGTGGCGTCCAGCCAGGCGGTGCGAACCGAATTGTCAAACGCATAGACCTGGTAGCGCACGGTGAGTGGCACGTCCGTAGCGCAGTCCACCTGCCAGCTGGCTTTGCCAAGCTGCTGCACGGTCAAGGCGCGTTCGCCTTGGTTAGCCTTCAGGTTTTGCAGGTTTTTGGCAAATTCACGCACCAAATAGCTGCCCGGAATCCACACCGGCAAGTCGAGGCGCTGCTGCGCGCTTGGGCGGGTGATGGTCAGTGTGACGTCAAACAGGTGGGCGTGCAGCTGGGCTGCTTCAATCCGGTAGTGGACAGCTGGAAAAGCTTTGGCGGCAGTCTTTGCGGACGCAGCCTTCATGGTTTGGCTTCAGCCAATAGCTTTTCGACCTGCTTGGAATCGACCGCGCCGGGTACGCGAGTACCGTTTACAAACAGTAGTGTGGGGGTACCGTTGATTTTGTGGGTTTTGCCTAGCTCAACGTTGCGCGTTAAAGCCGCGGTGTCGCACATGGCTGCGGCTGGGGCGGGGACTTGGTCGCGCACCATCCAGTCTTGCCAGGCTTGGGTTTTGTCTTTGGCGCACCAGATGGCCTTGGACTTTTCAGCTGAATCAGGGCCCAAGATGGGATACAAGAACATGTGGATGGTGACGTTGTCAACCTTTTGCAGGTCGCGCTCAAAGCGCTTGCAGTAGCCACAGTTGGGGTCTTCAAACACGGCTAGCTTGCGTTGGCCGTTGCCACGCACGATGGTGAAGGCGTCTTTGAGCGGAAGCGAATCAAACTTGATTGCAGTGAGCTTTTCTACCCGCTCTTCGGTCAGGTTGCGGCGCGTGCGGGTGTCGATGATTTCGCCTTGTACGAGGTAGTTGCCTTGGGCGTCGGAGTAATAAATTTCGGTACCATTTACCCGGACCTCGAACAAGCCGGGGACGGCAGTTTTGGTCACTTCGTCAATGGCTTTGAGCTGGGGCAGGCGTTGCGCAATATTTTTGCGAATGACGGCTTCGTCAGCCAGTGCGGCGAAAGCCAGACATGCCAAGCCACTGAGGCTAAGTGCGCGCAAAGTGGCACGTATCGAAAAACTATCGCTAGAGAGTAATGTCATGGGGAAGGTGTTCCAGAAGAAAAGGGTGCCGCTGTGCCCATGGCACGCCGTGCAATCCATTGTTTGAGTGCTCCGCTGCGCTCAAAACCGTTCATGCCCCAGTTGCGCAGGGTTTGCAATGCGGGGTGGGTGTGGTTAAACAGGCGCTGCAATGCGTCGCCCGCGTTGCCCACTATTTGAAGCTCGGCCCTGCGGGCACGCTCGTAGGCGCGCAGCAGACGCATGTCGCCCACGCTGCGCCAGTAGGTGCGGCTATCTAGTACGCGTACCAGTTCGGCCACATCGCCCAGGCCCAAGTTCAGGCCTTGGCCCGCCAAGGGGTGCACGTTGTGGGCGGCGTCTCCAGCCAGTACCCAAGCGCTTTGCGTGCCTGCGATGGTTGCAGTGCCGCACCAGCGTTGGGCTTGGGCCTGCTGCAGCGGCCACACATTGCGCTCGCTGGTCAACGTCAAAGCGCCCAGCGCGCTGTGGCTTGCAGCTTCAAGTTCCTGGCAGAAGGCGGTGGCATCGAGTTGTTGCAAGGTGGTGGCCCGTTCAGGACTAACTGACCACACCAGCGCGCACAAGTTCCCCTCGACGCCGCCCAAAGGCAGTAGAGCCGCAATTTCGCCACCGTTAAACCACTGCCGCGCTACTTGCTGGTGGCCTTGAGCGCATTGCACCCGGGCGGCCAGCGCCCACTGACCGTAGGGTAGGGCGCTAAATTCCACGCCAAATTCGGCGCGCGTGGCGCTGTGGCGGCCTTCGCACACCACGGTCAGGGCAGCGCTTTGGGGCGTATCGACTATTTCAATGAGAGGCTGGAACTTCACCGCCTCGGCTAGCTGCGTTTCCAGGGTGGGCACATCCACGATCCAGTTGAGCGCTGGCACGCCTTGTTCAGCGGCAGAAAACTTCACCTGCCCTCCATCGTCGCCCATTACCTGCATACCCAAGACCGGTGTGGCATGCATGGCGTCGGGCCAACAACGCACTGCTTCAAGCAGGTCTTTGGAGGGTTGGTTTAGCGCATAAGCACGCACGTCGCTGTGCCCGTGCAAGGCAGCGTTTTGAGGTGGTGCCGTGAGGGCGACGCGAAGGCGTTTGCTGGCGAGTTGAAGGGCCAGCGTGCGACCAACAATGCCAGCGCCGCGGATACAAATGTCGTAGGGTCTTGCCATGTATCCATTGTAGGAGGGACACCCCAATTACAATTGTCACTCGTTTTCTAAGGATTTTCATGAGTTTGAAGTGCGGCATTGTTGGTTTGCCCAACGTCGGTAAAAGTACCCTGTTTAACGCCCTGACCAAGGCCGGCATTGCTGCCGAGAACTATCCGTTTTGCACCATCGAGCCTAATGTGGGCATCGTCGAGGTGCCCGACTCCCGTATGGCCCAGTTGGCCAAAATTGTGGTGCCGGAGCGCATGGTGCCCGCAGTAGTGGAGTTTGTAGATATTGCTGGCTTGGTAGCAGGCGCGTCTACCGGCGAAGGCTTGGGCAACAAGTTTTTAGCCCACATTCGCGAGACCGACGCCACCATCAATGTGGTGCGCTGCTTTGAAGATGACAACGTGATCCATGTGGCCGGCAAGGTTGATCCCATTGCCGACATTGAGGTGATTCAAACCGAGCTGTGCCTTGCCGACTTAACAGCCGTAGAAAAAGCCCTGCACCGCGTGACCAAGACAGCACGTTCGGGTGACAAAGAGTCCATTAAGCTGGTGGCTATTCTGGAAAAATGTCAAGCTGCCTTGAACGAAGCCAAACCAGTGCGCGCGCTGGACTTCACCAAAGAAGAGCAGCCCCTGCTGCATCAATTCTTCCTGATTACCGCCAAGCCCGCCATGTTTGTGGCCAACGTATCTGAAGACGGTTTTGAGAACAACCCGCTACTTGACCGCCTGACCGCCTTTGCCAATGCTCAAAAAGCCCCCGTGGTGGCGATTTGCGCCAAGCTGGAAGCCGAAATGTCGGAGATGAGCGACGAAGACCGCCAAATGTTCCTCGAAGAACTGGGCCAGTCTGAGCCCGGCCTGAACCGCCTGATTCGCTCGGCTTACACGCTGCTTGGCTTGCAAACCTACTTCACTGCCGGCGTGAAAGAGGTGCGCGCATGGACCATCCACGTGGGCGATACTGGCCCTCAGGCTGCAGGCGTGATTCACACCGACTTCGAGAAAGGTTACATCCGGGCACAGACCATCGCGTTTGACGACTTTATCGCTTTCAAGGGCGAGCAGGGCGCCAAAGACGCGGGCAAGATGCGCGCCGAGGGCAAAGACTATGTCGTTAAAGATGGCGACGTGATGAACTTCTTGTTTAGCTCTTAAGACAACCCGCACAACCCGCCTGGCTCGGACCCGGTCTTGCAGCAGGTGGGTTTTGCCGTTAGTTTTATATGCGCTTTAGTGTTCTTACCCAAGTGGGGTGTGTGTAATCAGCTATAAAAATAATAGCAATATTGATTTAACCCCAGAACCTATACACCCCAGAAAACGCTGCCGTCAGCACAATATAGCGCGCAAGCTTGCCCACTGCCATGTAAGCCACACAGGGCCAAAATGGCAGTTTGAGCCACCCTGCCACAGCGCACAGCGGGTCGCCCACAACTGGCAGCCAGGCTAGCAGGCAGGCCTTGGGCCCTAGACGCTCCAGCCAGCCCAGCACTTTGGTGTGGTGCTTGGAATGGCTGTATTTGTCGCGCACCTTGTGGGCTCCAAACCCTAGCCACCAGTCCACCGCACCGCCCAGCGTGTTCCCGGCCGTGGCAACACCAATGACTTGCCAATACAGCTCCGGGCTGAGTTGGATGAGGCCGAACACCACCGGCTCTGACCCGAGTGGCAACAAAGTAGCTGAAATAAACGACACCACAAATACCGTGCTTAGGCCGTATTGCGGCAATGCGAGCAGTGCGAGCAGTTGATCAATCCAAAATGACATAGTTTGCAGTGTAGGCGTGCATTGTGGCGTACGTTCTGGCCCATTTCAATTGCTGAAATTTTGGGCAGTTAGAATTAAGGTCGCCGCACCGTCTAACCGGCACACCCCCCTTCAGATTTCTCCTCGGTTTAATCCGTTTTAGCGTTTATCCATGCACATTGGCCAGTTCGCTTTGGCGAATTCTTTGTTTGTTGCGCCCATGGCAGGGGTGACAGACCGCCCTTTTCGCCAGCTGTGCAAGACGCTGGGCGCGGGCTATGCTGTGAGTGAAATGGTCACTTCCCGGCGCGACCTGTGGAACACCTTGAAGACATCGCGGCGCGCCAATCACGAAGGCGAACCGGGTCCGATTGCGGTGCAAATTGCCGGTACTGAGGCGCAAATGATGGCTGATGCCGCCCTTTTTAACATTGACCGTGGCGCCCAAATCATCGATATCAACATGGGTTGTCCCGCCAAAAAGGTTTGTAACAAATGGGCGGGCTCTGCGCTGATGCAGGACGAAGCTTTAGCAATCGAAATCGTGCAGGCCGTGGTGAAGGCCTGCGCGCCGCGCAACGTGCCTGTCACGCTGAAGATGCGTACCGGCTGGTGCGAGGCCGAGAAAAATGCCGTGGTCTTGGCTCGCGCCGCCGAAGCTGCAGGCGTACAGATGGTCACCGTGCACGGTCGCACCCGCGAGCAGGGCTACAAAGGCCAGGCTGAATACCACACCATTGCCGCCGTGAAGGCCGCGCTGTCGATTCCGGTGGTGGCCAATGGCGACATCACCACGCCTGAGAAGGCCCGCGACGTGCTGGCCGCTACTGGCGCGGATGCCGTGATGATCGGCCGCGCAGCCCAGGGGCGGCCGTGGATATTCCGCGAGATCGCCTATTTTTTGGCCACCGGAACCCACTTGGCACCCCCATTGGTGAGCGAAGTGAAGCACTTGCTGGTGGACCATCTGCACGACCACTACCGCCTGTACGACGAGTTCATCGGCGTGCGCTCGGCGCGCAAGCACATTGGCTGGTACGTGCGGGCGTTGCCCGGCGGGGAAGACTTTCGCGCGCAGATGAATCTGCTGGAAGACAGCGTGGCCCAGGTGGCTGCGGTAGAACAATTTTTTGATAGTTTGAACGAGACGATGGACCGTATCCCCGCCGTAGCCGGGGATGCGACGCTCATCGCAGAGGAGCAGGATATGAACAACACCCCAAATATTGGCGCAAGCATCGCCATGCGCACCTCCGTGGAGTGGGCTGCATGAGCAAGAAACACATTGAAGACTGCGTGCGCACCAGTCTGGAAGGCTACTTCAAAGACCTGCGCGGCACCGAGCCAGATGGCATGCACGACATGATGGTGCGCGTGGTCGAAAAGCCGCTGTTGGAAGTGGTGATGGCCCAGGCCGACCACAACCAGAGCAAGGCTGCACAGTGGCTGGGCCTGAACCGCAACACCTTGCGCAAGAAGCTGCTGGAGCACAAACTCATCGACTAACTTTTTGACGAATAAGTTGGCCTTGGGCCGTCCGGTTTTGTCGCCACTTCGATTTTTGACTTTATTTACCCTATCACTATGAACGTAACCCAAGCCGCTCCCCAAACTGCACTTTTGTCGGTGTCCGACAAGTCTGGCATTGTCGAACTCGCGCAGGCCCTGCACGCCCAAGGCGTCAAGCTACTGTCCACTGGCGGCACCGCTAAATTGCTGGCTGAAAAGGGTCTCCCCGTGACCGAGGTAGCAGAGATGACCGGCTTCCCTGAAATGCTGGACGGCCGTGTCAAAACCCTGCACCCCCGCGTACACGGTGGCCTGCTAGCGCGCCGCGACTTCCCAGCGCACATGGCTGCTCTAAAAGAACACGACATCAATACCATTGACTTCCTCGTCGTGAATCTGTATCCGTTTGAAGCCACCGTGGCCAAGGCCGGCTGCACGCTGGAAGACGCCATTGAGAACATCGACATCGGCGGTCCCGCCATGGTGCGCAGTGCGGCCAAGAACTGGAAAGACGTGGCGGTGTTGACCGACGCGGCCCAGTACACCACCGTGATTGCCGAGTTGAGAGCGAGTGGCAAAGTGAGCGACAAGACCAAGCTGGGCCTGTCGATTGCCGCGTTCAACCGCATCAGCCAGTACGACGGCGCGATCAGCGACTATTTGTCGGCCATTCAAATCGGCAAAGATGGTGAAGAGGGCGTCCCCGCAGGCGAAAAGGCCCCTGTGCTGGACCTGTTCCCCGGCCAGAGCAATGGCCGCTTCGTCAAAGTGCAAGACCTGCGCTATGGCGAAAATAGTCATCAGAGCGCCGCGCTATACCGCGACCTCTACCCCGCGCCCGGATCGTTGGTTACCGCCAAGCAACTGCAAGGCAAAGAGCTCAGCTATAACAATATTGCTGACGCCGATGCTGCGTGGGAGTGTGTGAAGAGTTTCAATACGCCCGCCTGCGTGATTGTGAAGCATGCCAACCCCTGCGGCGTGGCCGTGGGCGCGCATGCGCTGGAAGCCTATAGCAAGGCTTTCCAAACCGATCCCACCTCGGCTTTCGGCGGCATCATTGCCTTGAATACCGAGCTGGACGAAGCCGGTGCGCAGCAAATCTCCAAGCAGTTTGTGGAAGTGCTGATGGCCCCCAGCTTTACCCCCGCGGCGCTGGAAGTCTTCAAGACCAAGGTGAATGTGCGTGTTCTGCAGATCGACCTGCCCAAAGGCGGAAGCAAGCCTTGGGACCAAGGCCGCAATTTCATGGACATGAAGCGTATTGGCTCCGGCATCTTGCTGCAAACTGCGGACAACCACGAACTCGTCTTGAGCGACCTCAAGGTAGTGACCACCAAGCAACCCACCGCCGAAGAGTTGAATGACCTGTTGTTCGCGTGGACGGTTGCCAAGTACGTCAAATCCAACGCCATCGTCTTCTGCAAGGGCGGCATGACCATGGGCGTGGGCGCAGGCCAAATGAGCCGCCTGGACTCGGCCCGCATTGCCAGCATCAAGGCTGGTCACGCTAACCTGTCACTGGCAGGCACCGTGGTGGCCAGCGACGCCTTCTTCCCGTTCCGCGACGGCTTGGATGTGGTGGTTGACCAAGGTGCGACCTGCATCATCCAACCCGGTGGCTCTATGCGTGACCAGGAAGTGATCGACGCCGCCAATGAGCGCGGCGTGTCCATGGTGTTCAGTGGCGTGCGCCACTTCCGCCATTAAGCTCTGACTTCTGTCGGGCAGCAAAAAGCCACCCTCGGGTGGCTTTTTTATGGCGGGTCGGCCTATAGATCCCGTGTACTATGCGTAAGCAGCTATTATTTTTGTAGCAATTTGAAGACTTCGCCAGCCATTGCCACGGTCTCTGCTATATCGGCCTCGGTGTGTTCCGCGCTCATAAAACCGGCTTCGTACAGCGCCGGGGCGATGTAGATGCCGCGGTCCAGCAGGCCGTGGAACAGGGTGTTGAAGCGTGTGTTGTCGGTGGTCATCACCTTGGCGTAGTTCTGCGGCAGTTCTTTGAACAAAAAGAAACCGAACATGCCGCCCTCACTGTCACCGCAAAAGTCTACGCCTGCCTTGTCTGCTTCGATTTTGAGACCACTAATCAGTAGCTTTGTCTTGCGGCCCAGTTCTTCGTAAAAGCCGGGCTTGCCGATTTCGTGCAACGTCGCCAGCCCGCAGGCTGTGGCCACCGGGTTGCCAGACAAGGTGCCCGCCTGGTACACCGGCCCCAGTGGAGCGAGCAGTTCCATCACGGCGCGTTTGCCGCCAAAGGCCGCTAGTGGCATGCCACCACCAATCACTTTGCCGAGCACGGTCATGTCGGGTGCAAAGCCGGGGATGGACTGGGCATACACGCTTTGCGCGCTGCCACGGGCCACGCGCAGGCCGGTCATTACTTCGTCAAATACCAAAAGCGCGCCATATTCGGTGCACAGCTCGCGGCAGCGCTTCATGAAAGGCACCGACGCGCGCACAAAGTTCATGTTGCCGGCAATCGGCTCGATCATCACGCAAGCCAACTCTTTGCCGTGCAGCGCAAAGGCTTCGTCCAACTGCTGCACGTTGTTGTACTCCAGCACCAGCGTGTGCTGCACCAC
>JBJOLD010000107.1:0-3577 GCA_046045765.1 Pseudomonadota bacterium
CGCAGCATCATCAGGCCCAGCAGTACGGCTGATTGCTCGGGCACGCCGATGCCACGCTGGGCGTTGTGGGTGAATTTGGTGGTGCGCCCGCCGGTGGTCTCGTGCACCAAGTTGGCCTCGCGCAGGGTGTCCAGTGCGGAGCTGACTTCGGCCTCAGACAGCTCCATCAGCGGGTCGCGGCTACTTTTTTGGTTGCAGCCCAGCAGCAGGCTGTTCAGGGTGAGGGGGTAGCTGTCGGGCACGGTGCGTGCCTTTTCCATCAGCGTGCCCAGCACGCGGGCTTCGGTAGGGGTAAGGAGTAGGGGGGTAGTCATAATTCAGGACAGTATGAGAAATATCGTTATTTTGATCTCTGGCAGTGGCTCCAACATGGCCGCCATTGCACAGACCGCCCAGCGCGAGCAGTGGAGTGCCAAGTATGGGGCCCAAGTGGCAGCCGTGATCAGCAATAAGGCGGACGCCGCAGGCCTGCAGTGGGCACGCGACCACGGTCTGGCGACCGAAGTGCTGGACCACAAGACGTTTGCCAGCCGTGAAGCGTTTGATGCCGAATTAGCGCAGCGTATTGATGCGTTTGACACGCCGCAGGCACCTGTGTTGGTGGTGCTGGCCGGTTTTATGCGGATTTTGACCCCTGGCTTTGTGCAGCACTACGCTGGCAGGCTGGTGAATATTCACCCATCGCTGCTGCCTGCGTTTGCAGGCCTGAACACCCACCAGCGCGCCATCGATGCCGGGTGCCAGTTTGCCGGTGCCACGGTGCACCAGGTGACTGCCGAACTGGACCACGGAACCATTCTGGCGCAGGCAGTGGTACCGGTTTTTCTGAACGACGACGCACGCACCCTGGCAGCACGTGTGCTGAGCCAGGAACACCGCATGTACCCCCGCGCCATTGCACAACTGCTGGCACAAGATACTATTAAATAGATAGCTGGTTACGCATATTCCACGGGGTCTAGCGGCCTATTTAAGGCTAAGTTACTCGCCAATTCGGGTGAAACGTGGCTGCACTACGCCGTCGATAGTCACCGTCTCCAGAAACATGGCAGCAGGGCGTACCCACAGGCCGTTTTCACCATACAGCGCGCGGTACAGCGTCATGGGCTCGCAGGTCTCGCTGTGGCGCACGGTATCCACCACGTTGTATAGGCCGCCCTTGTAATGGCGGTAGCGCCCCGGGGGCGTAATGATCAGCGGGGGTAGATATTCTTCAAGCATGGGACAATCCTAGCCTATGCATCCAAAAGCCCTCTTAGAGGCCTGCTCCGAGCTGGTCCGCCTCACCCTTCGTTTTGAACACCCCGCCGACGCCACCGTTTCGCGCTTTTTCCGCGAACACCGTGGTCTGGGCCCGCGCGAGCGCGCCACCATGGCAGAGACGGTATATACCGTGCTGCGCAAAAAACTTTTGTTTGACCACCTGGCCCCATCGGGTAGCGGTCCCAAAGAGCGCCGCTTGGCGATTTTGGGGTTTTATGGCCCTGGCGACTTTCTGCGCAGCGCGCTGACCGATCAAGAAACCCGCTGGCTGGACGAGTGCGAAAAGGTCAAACCTGAAGACCTGATGGAGCGCCATCGCCACAACCTGCCCGAGTGGTTGGTGCAGCCACTCAAAGACCAGCTGGGCGGCGAATTCTGGCCACTGGTCAACAGCCTGAATTTGGGCGCTGGGCTGGATTTGCGTGTTAACACTTTTAAAGCCAAGCGCACCGATGTGCAAAAGGCGCTGCAGTTGTCGGGTATCAAAGCCGTGGCAACGCCCTATTCGCCTTGGGGTCTGCGCATTGCAGGCAAGCCTGCCCTGAACAAACACGAAGCCTTTGTGCGCGGAGACTTTGAGGTGCAAGACGAAGGCTCGCAACTGCTGGCCATGCTGGTGGATGCGAAGCGCGGAGAGATGGTAGTGGACTTTTGTGCTGGCGCAGGGGGCAAAACCTTGGCACTGGGCGCTTCTATGCGCAGCACGGGACGTTTGTATGCTTTTGACACCTCTGCGGGCCGCCTGGATTCTTTCAAGCCGCGGATGGCGCGCAGTGGCTTGTCCAACGTGCACCCCGCAGCGATTGCACATGAGCGCGACGACCGCGTCAAGCGCCTGACAGGCAAGATTGACCGTGTGCTGGTCGATGCACCGTGCACCGGCATGGGCACGCTACGCCGCAATCCTGACCTGAAATGGCGGCAAAACGAGAAAGCCGTGGAAGAAATGGCTGTCAAACAGACTGCCATTTTGCAAAGCGCTGCGCGTTTGGTTAAAGCGGGTGGCCGCTTGGTGTATGCCACCTGCAGTGTGCTGCCACAAGAAAATGAAGCCATCGCCCTAGCATTCTCCGCTGCCAATCCCGATTTCGAGCCCTTGCAGGTGGCCGATATCTTGGCCGAGTTGAAGGTAGAGAACGCATCAACCTTGTGCGCTGGCGGCGAAGCAGGGCATTTGTACCTGCGTTTGTGGCCCCATCGGCATATGACAGATGGATTTTTTGCCGCAGTTTGGCAAAAGAAGCAATCCGTTTAATAAAAGTTAATGTTTTTTAACTAAAAAGCGATTTATCTGGCTAAAGTAGTTGGGTGGCCTTAAAATCCCCCGCACGCCCCGCTTTGACGCAGGTTAATCAAGGCAAGGTTGTGGCGGGCGAAAATATCTTTAACGTCGTTGAAAGACAAATCAAACTATGTTGTTACCTGATTGGGCTGTGCTGAACGCAGCGATTGAGTGGCTGGCCCATGGGGTATTGAATTTTGCTTGGTGGCAAATTGTGCTGTTTGCGCTGGGCGTTACGCACATCACCATGATCAGCGTAACGGTGTTTTTGCACCGCCACCAAGCACACCGTTCGCTAGACCTCCACCCTATTGCATCGCATTTTTTCCGGTTTTGGCTGTGGTTGACCACTGGGCAAGTCACCAAAGAGTGGGCGGCCATTCACCGGAAACACCACGCCAAGTGTGAGCAAGCCGATGACCCCCACAGCCCCCATGTCCACGGCATTAAGACTGTTTTGCTCCAAGGTGCTGAGCTCTATCGCGCCGAATCCAAGAACAAAGAAACCATGGCCCGCTTTGGCCATGGCACACCGAACGACTGGATTGAGACCAACCTTTACACCCGGTTCTCATGGCAGGGCGTGGGCTTGATGATGATCGTTGACCTTGCCTTGTTTGGCGTGGCTGGCTTGGCAGTCTGGGCTGTGCTAATGGCGTGGACACCCATCATGGCGGCTGGAATCATCAATGGCGCGGCCCATTACTGGGGCTATCGCAACTTTGAAGCACCCGATGCCAGCACCAATATTTCCCCATGGGGCATCCTGATTGCAGGCGAAGAGTTACACAATAACCACCACACCTACCCTACGTCGGCCAAGCTGTCGGTCAAACCTTACGAATTCGACATTGGATGGATGTACATCACCATCATGCAATCGCTTGGCTTGGCCAAGGTGAAAAAGACACCACCCAAGGTGGCATTTGGTGAAATTCAGCTGATGGCTGACGAGCGCACGCTGGAGGCGCTGATTGCTAACCGGTATGAAATTATGGCTACCTATGCCAAAGGTATGCGCATGGCTGCGCG
>JBJOLD010000372.1:0-6164 GCA_046045765.1 Pseudomonadota bacterium
GGTGCCAGCGGCATTCGCCTGCTACGCCTGCACGGCGACTGCCACCCTGGCAACATTTTGTGGACCCCCGCTGATGCGGCCCCAGCCACCGGCCCTGGCCCGCACTTTGTGGACCTAGACGACGCGCGCATGGGACCGGCGGTGCAAGACTTTTGGATGCTGCTCAGCGGTGACCGCCAGCAGCGCACGCGCCAGTTAGGCGCACTGGTGGACGGCTATGAGCAGTTCCGCGAGTTTGACCGCGCCGAGCTAGCGCTGATCGAGCCGCTGCGCACGCTGCGCTTGATTCACTACAGCGCCTGGCTGGCTCGGCGATGGAGCGACCCCACCTTTCCGGTGAACTTTCCGTGGTTTGGTTCCAGCGACTACTGGCAGGGGCAAGTGCAGATGCTCGATGAGCAAATCGAAGCCATGCAAGAAGATCCGCTGGTGGTTTGATGACGGTGGACATATGAAAAAGCTCAATGTGGTGGGGTGCGGCAAAGTAGGGCGAGCATTGGCCCACCTATGGCACAGGCACAGTGTGTTTGCTATTCAAGATGTACTGACAACATCTCTTGCCAGCGCTGACGACGCCTGTGCGCAAATTGGCGCGGGGCATCCAGTGCAGTCTGCCGCGGCCATGCGCCCAGCCGATGTGTGGATGATTGGCGTCCAGGATGTCTACATTGCTGATGCAGCACAGGCTTTGGCGCTGTCCAGCGGCACTGCAACACCACCGTGTGCAGGTTCGATTGTTTTTCATTGCAGCGGTGCTTTGTCGAGCGCCGTATTGGCTCCACTGGCGGCCATCGGTTGGCATACCGCCAGCGCACACTGCATTTTAAGTTTTTCGTCAGCGGCAGCCGCTATCGAGCAGTTTCCAGGCACTGCCTGCGCGCTGGAGGGCGACCGTGAAGCAATTGCTTCACTCAGCCCCGCGTTTGAACACATCGGTGCACAGTGCTTCAGCATAAAAAGCGACCAAAAACTGCTTTACCACGCGGCTGCAGTGTTTGCCACCAACTTTCTGCCGGTACTGCAAAAACTGGCCGAAGACGCTTGGCGTGCTAGCGGAGTGCCTACCGCTTTGCTGCCAGGTCTGCGCGAATCGCTGTTAAAAAATGCTGTCGCCAACATTCTTCGTCACGGACCAGTGGACGCACTCACCGGCCCCGCAGCGCGGGGCGACAGCTCTGCCATTGCCAGGCAATCAACCGCCGTGGCGAATTGGGACCCGCTGGCTGGTACGGCCTACGATGCCCTCAGCGCCTTGGCGCTGCGCATGGCAAACGCCAGTAAATAAACCGTTGCTACCGCAGCAACACCCCACTGCAGTGGCTGGTTTTCAGCAAAGTCCAGTTCTTCAGTCACCAGCTGAAACACAGCCACTGCCACGAGCATCGCAACCGCCCGAAGCGACCAAGCCTGCGAATGCAAATGGTGCTGCGACATGCGGGCTAACAATACATTCCCCAGCAACCCCGAAAGCCGCCCCAGGCTAGCGCCTACCGCCACGTCGCCAGGCCAGTGGGCACCTACGGCAATGCGCGACAGGCCTGTGCCACAAGCCAGCACCAGCAGCCACCAATGGTTTTTCTTCTGCTTTGCGTTGAGTGCAAAGTAGATTGCCGACAACACAGCAAACGCCGTTGTAGTGTGGCCAGAGGGCATGGACACGTTATGCAAAAGCTCGCCCACCACACGCATCTGGCTGTTGTCCACAACCGCCGCGGGACGCGGACTTTCCAATAGCGCTTTGCCGGCGCGCGCAAATACAATCGCAAACGGTGCAGCACACAACCACGCCCACATCAGCCGTGGTGAATGTAGTAAAAGCGGAGCCGTCACGCCAAACACACCCCAGCCGTTGCCCAGCAAAGACAAGCCGGTCCACACCTGCGCAGCCACTGGCGCGCACAGTGTGTTGATGTCAATAAACACCCTAGGCTCCCAGGTATGAAGCCACAACGGCGCAGTCACTCCAAACACGGCAAAGGGCAAGCACCACAGCCATAGTGGAAATAGTGCCGCACGTGATTGGGACTGCTGGGGCTCATGGGTGTGTTCTGGTGGCAAAATTTGAGCAGCACTCATGGTGTATTTCCAAGGTCGTGGAGCAACTTCGGCTGCGGATTGCCGGACCAGCCCGTACAGGCAGAAAACCGAAACTCTGCCAAACTGAAGCCCAGCCTCGTTACCGTTTGATGTGCCAATGGCGTGCATTGTGCAAACCCATGCGCGCCCAAGGGCACCGCATAGGACATTTGGGACCAATCTACCAACAGCGTGCTGGCGCCTACCGGCAAGTCACCCGCCCACAGGTCAAACTGGTCGAATCGGTCTTCCAGCACGTGAATTTTGAGTGGGCGCGCGTACCAGCCGATCCGACTACCCAAGGTCCAGTTTTGCACCGACACACTGCTCAAACCCTGCTCGCGGGCTAATCGCAAGGCAGTCGCACCCGCAAGGTCCCACCCGTGCAAATCGGCAAACGGGTTAGGGGGATCGCTGGACTGCGCGTTGGCCACACGGCCCTGCATGAAGGGCATGCCGCCACTAGCCATCATCAAAGGCAACGCGATGCACAGCAGCGCTTGCACTGCCATCAACCCAATCACCCAGCGCCGCTGATCGGTCTGCAGGGCGTGTGCAAGGCCTACGCCCGCAAATGGCGCCAAAGCGACCCATGCTGGTGCAGTCCAATGCGGCAAGCCCGAACCACCGCCAGACAGCACAGTGAACACCAAGAAAGGAATCAGAAAAAAGCCAAGCAACCAACGCAATCTGTGGGACGACACCCTCCGCACGCCGCCCCAGCCCCACCACAGCAGCGGGCCAAAGGCCAAAGCTTGTACGATCAAAAACTGCGCTACGTGTAACACCTGCCAGCCGCCACCAGCGCCGTGCTTGGCCTGGTAGGTAAACGATATCCATTGGTTCTGCGCGTTCCAATAAGCTACAGGTAACACCAACATCGCTGCAATCGCAACGCTCGTCCATGGCTTGGCACTGCGCAATACCTGCCAACCATGCGCGCGAACAAGGCAAGCGGCCACTGCCAAAGCCGCAAAAATGGCGGTGTATTTGCTTAACCCCGCCAGCCCCAGCAGTACGCCAAGTACAAGCCAACGCCGCCAAACGCGCTGTGCATCCCGCTGCATCAAGAATACTAACTGGTGCATGAGTGCTGCGCTAAAAAACATCAATAAAGTGTCTGGCAACAAGCCAATCGCCAGTACATGCAATAACGGGGCTAACAACAGACTCAGTAATGCCCCCACCCCGGCACCAGCACGCATGAGTTCTGCGATGCGGTACACCAGCATCACCGTGGCAAGCCATAGCGCCCCGGGAAGAAGCCTCAGCACAAACACCGGAGCATCCAGAGCCACCAACGGCCATTGCACCCAGCCCACCAGCGGCGGGTGATCAAAGTAGCTCCATGCAGGGTGCGCTGCATACAGCGCGTAATGCGCTTCATCCACAGACAAACCCATCACTGCACCCCACGCAACATGCAGCAACAACACCGCCACCATCGCCCACCGCCATTGCGCAGACGCTGGCAATAACCGACTCAAAAACGAGGAAAACAAGCGCAAAACTGGGTTACCCATCCATACAATGGATAGCAGTCTAAACCGCTGCTACCAGTGCGCGCCCCCTAGGAGTAAAAATTATGCCCACTTACCACGTTGAAATGCTCGAAGGTCGCACGCTGGAGCAGAAGCAAAAATTGGTGGAAGCCATTACCCGCGTCAGCGTTGAAGTGCTGGGTGGCAGCCCCGACTTGGTAGACATATTGATTGTCGATGTGAAGCGCGAGAACTGGGCTACCGGCGGCAAGCTGTGGACCGAGCCACGCGCATAACTGCCCTATGTGCCAACTACTCGGAATGAACAGTCATTTGCCAGCAAGTCTGACGCTGAGCTTTACTGGGTTTTCGCAACGTGGTGGCTGCACCGACCACCACGCAGACGGCTGGGGCATCGCTTTTTTTGAAAGCGACGGCCAAACACCTGGCAAAGCAGCCCGGCATTTTGTGGACAAAGAAAGTGCCTCTACGTCCCCCATCGCCAAAATGCTGCGCACCTACCCCATCAAAAGTCACAACGTAGTCGCCCACGTACGCAAAGCCACAGTAGGGGGTGTGGCACTGGAAAACTGCCACCCTTTTACTAGAGAGCTGTGGGGGCGCCATTGGGTTTTTGCCCACAATGGTGATCTCAAAGATTACGCGCCATCGTTACATGGCAGCTTTAAGCCTGTGGGGTCCACCGACAGCGAATTGGCGTTTTGCTGGCTGATGCAAGAAATTAATAAATCGCACGCTACGACGCCGTCTGTTGAAGAATTGACACACACGCTGGGTGAGCTTGTTCCACGCATTGCAAAACACGGAACGTTCAACTTTTTATTGAGCAATGGCCAGGCCCTGTGGGCGCATGCCAGCACCAAGTTGCATTATGTGCTGCGCCAGCACCCATTTTGCGAGGTGCAGCTCAAAGACGAAGACCTGAGTGTGGATTTGGCCGAACTTAACAGCCCAGAAGACCGCCAGGTCATCGTGGTCACCGAGCCACTGACGACCAACGAAGCTTGGGTAGCGATGTTGGCCGGTGAGATCAAAGTATTTGTAGACGGCCGCGTAGTCAATTACGCACGGCAGCCGAATTGACCTTTTTTTGTATCTTCAAAAGACTTTAGTTTGCCGGAGCATGCAGGTTTGACTGCTGGCATTTCTGTTCCAGGCTTGGCACTGCAGGAATACGTACCGGTCTTGGCATTGAAGGTTTTTGCCACAAGCTTCCAGGGAGCTGCACACACTTCGGTCGCATTTAAAGGCATTGGTTTCGCAGCAACCGCGGGTTTGGCGGCGTCAGTCACCGTGATATCCACGGCTTTTTCCTGGCCAGCACAATTAGGGTGGTTTTCAACATTGCGGCCACCCAAGGTCACATGGTATGTGCCCGTTTTAGCATAGGTATGTGTCACTACCAAGGGCACTGCGTTGGTGACATCGCTGACACCGTCCCTGGTTGTGCCATCACCAAAACCAACCACGAAGCCACAGTAGTTGGCTTTAATAACGTCGATGCTGGCCGTAATCGTGACGGGTTCGCCCACCTTGATGCTGGTGGCCGATGCCGTAATACCCCCCAAAACCTGTGCTTGCGCAGCGGTTACCAGAAGGGTAACGGTCAAGGCGGTTGCCCATTGTTTGCGAATCGTCATGGAGTTTTCTCTCTGAAATCATGCCGCTGCACTAGGAGTGGCAGCGGGCCATGTACATTGGATTCTGCTCCTAGCACCTGCCTCCACGATGTCCGCCCCACTATGAGCCCCAAAAATGCGGCTCAGGCGTGAACTTTTCCCAAGCCACTGTGCGCAGCTGCTTGGGTGCTATTGCGCTCAGGCTTGCGCTTGCGCAGCCTCTAGCGCATCAACAAACATGGCGGCCACATCGAACCCTGCTTGGTCAGCAATTTCCTGAAAGCAGGTTGGGCTGGTGACGTTGATCTCGGTCAGCGAGTCCCCGATGATGTCAAGACCCACTAACAGCAACCCGCGCGCAGCCAAGATGGGGCCCAACGCTTCTGCAATCGCACGGTCACTGTCGGTCAAGGGCTGCGCAACGCCTTTGCCACCCGCTGCCAGGTTGCCACGGACCTCGCCACCTTGTGGAATGCGTGCCAGACAGTAGGGTACGGGCTTGCCACCAATCACCAGCACGCGCTTGTCGCCTTGCGCAATGGCGGGCAAAAACTTCTGCACCATCAAGGTTTGTGCACCATCTTTGTTGAGCGTTTCGATGATGCCGCCCAGGTTGAGGCCATCGTCTTTTACGCGAAATATGCCCATGCCACCCATGCCATCCAAGGGCTTCAAGATGATGTCGCGGTGCTCGGCGTGGAAGCGCTTTACATCCTGTGCATCCCGCGTCACGAGCGTAGGGCCAATGAACTGGGGAAACTCCAAAATAGCC
Organism: Pseudomonadota bacterium; assembly: GCA_046045765.1. Classification (GTDB taxonomy): domain Bacteria; phylum Pseudomonadota; class Gammaproteobacteria; order Burkholderiales; family Burkholderiaceae_C; genus Allorhodoferax. Next base: position 5,970 of record JBJOLD010000372.1, read on the forward strand.
AGTTTTTCAGGGTGGTCGCGCAGCGCGCGGGGCCTGTTGAACACCTTGGCGCCTTCGCGCTCGGCCTGCTCCAGCAAGTGGGTGGCATAGAAAAACTCGGAGTCAAATGGCGGGTCCTTGCGCATCACGACGCAACCAAAGTCTTTGAGCGCTTGGGGCCGCTCATCAGGCTTGGCTTGCCGGGCGGTAAACCAT
>JBJOLD010000027.1:0-15805 GCA_046045765.1 Pseudomonadota bacterium
CATGGCAAGTGCCACTGGAGACAACATTTTTAACCCACATCCACTCAAAACGCATGACCATGAACCACCATTCAAACGATACGAATGCACCCTCCGACAGCCTGCTGGAGCACCTTGAGCGTGCCCTGATTGCGGGCCGCTTAAACCGCCGTGGCTTTCTGCGCGCAGCCACTGCAGCGGGCTTCTCCACCGCAGGCCTGAGCGCCCTGGCGGACGAGCTGGACGCTATTCGCGCCAACCAAAATGCGCGCAGTGCCAAGCTGCAAGCGGCCTACGACTATGTGGTGGTGGGCACCGGCTCTGCCGCCTGTGCGTTGGTGGGCCGACTCGCAACCCGCAAGGATGCTTCCATTCTCATGATCGAGGCGGGTGACTGGGATACCGCACCTTCGGTAATGGACCCCAGCGTCTGGTTCACCAATCTCGGTTCAGAGCGCGATTGGAAAGACGTGGCCCTGCCATCGGCCAGCACCAACAACCGCGCTATTCCCGAACACATGGGTCGTGTGGTCGGTGGCGGCAGCAGCATCAACGCCACCATCTGGGCCCGCCCCTTCAAGGCCGACCTGGAATTCTGGGCCGAGGCCAGTGGTGACCGCGCCTGGGGCTACGAGTCTGGCCTGGAAATCTACCGCCGCATGGAAAACTGGCAAGGCGCTCCTGATGCGCGTTACCGTGGCAAGAATGGCCCCGTGTGGTGCCAGCCAGCTAACAACCCGCACCCCTTGGCACCGGCCATGCTGGCAGCATGCCGTAGCTTGGGCTACAACGTTTTTGCCGACCAGAACGGTGCGCGTGAAGAAGGCGGCACCGGCTTTGCGCTGATGAACCAGATTATTCGTGACGGCCGCCGCCAAAGCATGGCTCGCTCCTACCTGTACCCGATCCTGTCGCGCCCCAATGTCACCGTGATCGTCAACACGCATGTAGACCGCCTGACATTTGCCGGCACCCGCGCTACCGGGGTGCAGATTGCCACCGCGGCTGGCCCCAAGACCATTAGCGCCAACACCGAAGTGATTGTCAGTGCCGGTGGCATCAACACACCCAAGCTGCTGATGCTCAGCGGCATTGGCGATGAAGCGCAACTGCGCCAGCACGGCATCAAAACCCTGGTGAATGCCAAGGAAGTGGGCCGCAACTTTCAGGACCACATCCTGCATGGTGGCTGCATCTGGGAGCCCAAAGAGCATATTCCCCACCGCAACAGCGCGGCCAATGCAGCTGGCTTTCTCAAGAGCCAGGTTGGGCTGGCATCGCCCGACGTCAACCTGGTGCAAATCGAGCTACCCTACGCTAGCGATGTGGTCGGCAAGGAATACGCGCCCCCCGGCACCAGCTGGGCGCTGTGCGCTGGCCTGGTGGCACCCAAGAGCCGTGGCGAGATTCGCCTTAGCTCTGCAAACCCTGCCGATCGCCCCGTGGTCGATGCCCGCTTCATGAGCCATCCAGATGACGTCAAAGCCTTGGCCTTTGGCATCGAGGTGTGCCGCGAGATTGGCAACTCGGCCGCCATGAAAGACTTTGTGAAGCGCGAAGTGGCACCCGGCAAGACCTTGACCGGCAAGGCCATGGACGACTTTGTGCGCAATGGCGCCACCACTTACTTCCACCAAGCGGGCACCTGTCGCATGGGCCGGGACGCTGAAGCCGTGGTGGACAGCAAGCTGCGCGTGAACGGTGTGCAGGGTCTGCGCATTGCCGACAGCTCCATCATGCCGCGCATCCCCGGCGTGGCCACCATGGCGACCTGCGCGCTGATTGGCGAACGCATGGCCGACATCCTGACCCAAGGCGCCTGAAGCGGCGCAGTCAATTCAAATCAAACCACCCCAGACCGATCCGAATTTTTAACCCAAGGAAAACACCATGGAATCCCAACTCATTATTGACAACCAATCCGTCGCAGCCAAATCCGGTGCCACATTCACGCGCAACCACCCCCATACCGGCGAGGTGGTGACCCATGCCGCCGCCGGTGGCGTTGAGGATGCCTTGGCCGCGGTCAACTCAGCCCAGACCGCATTCTTGGGCTGGCGCCACAGCGCGCCCTCCGAGCGCCGCCGCCTGCTGCTCAAAGCTGCCGATGTGCTGGAGTCCAAGACGCCGCAATTCATCGAAGCCATGGGTGCCGAAGTGGGTGCCTCCGGACTGTGGGCCGGCTTTAACGTGCACTTGGCCGCCGGTGTGTTTCGCGAAGCTGCATCCATGGTCACGCAGATTCAGGGTGAAACCATTCCCACCGACAAGCCCGGTACGCTCTCTATGACGGTGCGCCAGCCCGTAGGCGTGATCCTGAGCATCGTGCCATGGAACGGCCCCGTGGTGCTGGCCGCCCGCGCCATTGCCTACCCGATTGCCTGCGGCAACACCGTGGTGTTCCGTGCCTCAGAAGCAAGCCCAAAGACCCATACGCTAGTGGCCGATGCGCTGGTGGAAGCCGGTTTCCCACCGGGTGTTTTGAACGTGGTGACGAATGCACCGAAGGATGCGCCTGAAGTGATTGACGCCCTGATCGCGCACAAGGCGGTGCGCCGCATCAACTTCACCGGCTCCACCCGCGTGGGCCGCATCATTGCGCAAAAGGCGGCCACCCAGTTAAAGCGCTGCCTGCTGGAGCTGGGCGGCAAGTCACCCCAGGTGGTGCTGGACGATGCCAACATCGACGAAGCCGTCAAGGCCGCCGTGTTTGGCTCCTTCTTGTACCAGGGCCAAATTTGCATGTCCACCGAACGCCTGGTGGTGGACGAGGCTGTTGCGGATGAGTTTGTTGCCAAGTTTGCGGCCCGCGCCAAAGAGCTGGTGATGGGTGACCCACGCGTCAACCCAGGCTGCGTGATCGGCCCCATGGTGGCCAGCGAATCGGGCACCCGCCTAAACGCCATGATTGACGACGCGCTGGCCAAGGGTGCTGTGCTTGCGTGCGGCGGCAAGGCAGACGGCGCCATCATGTCAGCGACCATCGTGGACCACGTCAAACCCGGCATGACCATCTATGGCGATGAAACCTTTGGCCCCATCACCACCGTGGTGCGTGTCAAGGGTGTTGAAGAGGCGGTGGCGGTAGCTAACGACAGCGACTACGGTCTGTCTGCTGCCGTGTTCGGGCGCGATGTGACACGGGCATTGGACGTGGCGATGCGCATTGAATCGGGCTCTGTACACGTCAATGGCTCCACCGTGCAGAACGAGGCGCAAGCCCCGTACGGTGGAACCAAGAACAGCGGTTATGGCAAATTTGATGGTCGTGCTGTGATCGATGAGTTCACCGAACTCAAATGGATCACCATTGAGCCATCGGTGCAGCAGTATCCGGTGTAACTGGCAAAAGTCGGTGGGGCACCCAGCGGCTCCACCGACACCCGGGTGCGAAAGAAACTAATCCTCAAGAGCGGGAGCTATTAGTCATTCAAGGTCAGAACGCGCCCTAAGCGTGGGTCACTTTTGCCGCCGAGTACCTCCACGTAGGCGGCTTGCACCGCTACAGGCCCAGCCTGGAGCGTCACCAGCAACCAAGGGTGCTCCGGTTTGGAAACAGTGGCAATAAATGCTTGCCAAGATTGCACCAACCGCTGCGCTAGAACAAGGGGCCCCCATTCATCACTGCGCTTCTTGATCTGCGCGGGTGCAAAAAACAGGATGGCCTTGGGGCCAGGGACATCTTTTGAGCCCCCCATTTCTGACATGTGTGTGGCGCCGATAGAGCAGCTGTAGTGCAGGCCTTTGCAATGGGTGTGTATCGCCTTGCGCAAAGGCGCGTTGCCGGCAAAGTCGATGTAGATACTGGGCGCTTCAGGCGCAATGGCCTTCAACTGGTCGTAGGTCAGCACCCGGTGGTAGCAACCCAGGCTCTCGCAGAATGCTACGTTGCCCGGGGAGGTGAGCCCCACCACCTCAACACCGGTGCGTTGCGCCAGCATAAAAGCGGTGCCGTAGGCGGTTTTACTGGATGCGCTGGAAAGCAGGAGTACGGGTCTGGCACCATTTGTAGCAGCACCAAAAAAATCGTTGTCCGCTAGAAAATCATCAATCAGCCAAGAGGTAGTGAACAGTGGACGCAGCAACGATTGAACGGCCTCAGTATCAGCGGTGTAGAACGGGTCAACCGCACACCGCATGTATTGGTTGTAAACCCTGTGCAACGCAGCCCGATGCGGTGAAGCATCTATAAAGGAGCCCGCAGAAACTTTGGCAGGCGCCAGATCCACCACACTCGACATGGGAAAGTAGCCGTACAGTCGCTCGCCCACTACCAAGTCCGGATGGCGCGACGCCTGCACTGTTCCAAACCCCCACACCGGAATGCGACCCCAAGGGATGCCATCGCCCGTATCGGCCACCGGGTAAAAATGCCAATAGTGCATTGCATCACCCATGGCTGCGTAGGTGATGTTGTTAGAGGTCAGCGCAAAACTTTCAATGGCCACGCGTACGTTGCCATCGGCCAAAGCGTCCATAGGTGAGGTGCGCATGGTAGTGGTGGCAAGCTGGTCTTTACGGACCAGCATTTCAAGGGTCTTAGAGGTTTGCATGGCGTAACAGTAATGCAATCCGGCCTGAACATCAAGATGCCGCGTTTCAACGCCCTGGGTAGAACCTCCATTGTCATTTTCCGTGTGCATCGGTTTAATGTGCCAAATCTAATTTGCGCTTTGACTTCATACACGGGGATAACTTCAACATGAACACGGACTACCTGGTCATTGGCAGCGGCGCAGTCGGTATGGCTTTTGCCGACACCCTGCTTGACGAGAGCGACGCGCACATCACCATTGTGGACCGCCATGCCACGCCAGGAGGCCACTGGAACGATGCCTATTCCTTTGTGGCGCTGCACCAGCCCTCGGCCTATTACGGTGTCAACTCCACCGAGCTAGGCAGTAGCCGCAAGGATCAAAGCGGACCCAACAGCGGCATGTACGAGCTCGCATCCGGGCCCGAGATCACTACCTATTTCAACAAGGTGATGCAGCATAAGTTTTTGCCTAGTGGGCGCGTCAGCTACTTTCCCACGAGTAATTACGCGGGTGATGGTCGCATCGTGTCCCTGTTATCAGGCGCACAGACTACCGTCACCGTACGCAAGAGGACGGTGGACGCGACCTGGTTTTCTCCCGAAATTCCGTCTACCCACACTCCAAAGTTCACCGTTGCCGACGGGGTGCACGTGGTCGCGCCGAATGGCTTGCCGCAGCTCTGGTTGCAGCGCGAGGGGCAACCTGTGCCGCAAAAGTTTTGCGTTCTGGGCGCTGGCAAGACGGCAATGGATGCCGCTGTCTGGTTATTGCGCAACGGGGCATCTCCGGATGCTATCCAATGGGTGGTGCCGCGTGATTCGTGGGTGATCAATCGCCTGCAGACGCAGCCTGGCCTCGAGTTTTTTAATGAAAGCATTGGCGGTGAGTCCGACAAACTTGCAGCTTTCGCAGAAGCGAAGTCGGTGGAGGACATTTTCTTGAAACTTGAGTCTCTAGGGCAAATGCTGCGCATCGACCCCGGCCACACTCCCACCATGTTTCACTACGCCACCATCTCCAACGGTGAAATGGATTTACTGCGAAAAATTCAGCGGGTGATCCGCAAAGGTCGCGTGCAAACCATTGCTCCCGATGCTATGGTCATGGACCAAGGCACCGTTGCCATGGAGCCGGGCACTTTGTACGTGGATTGCACTGCTTCTGCGATATCGCACCGCAATTCCGAGCCTATTTTTCAGGAAGGTCGCATTCAGATTCAGCTGCTTCGGGCGCCCTTGGTTGCATTGAGTGCGGCGCTGACTGCCTATATTGAAGTGCATGGGGCCGACGATGCACACAAGAACCAGCTTTGTGTGCCGGTGCCTTTTCCCAGCAATTTGGCTGGATATGTGCCCGCCACACAAGCCAGCATGATGAACCAGTTTCGTTGGTCGCAAGACAAGGCCTTGCGTCAGTGGCTGCGCAATACCCGCCTGGATGGTTTTGGAAAAATGGTCGCCGATCTGGACAAGGCTGATACCGAGCGGCAAGCCGTATTGGCCCAACTGCGCGCCAATGCGATGGCGGCTATTTCAAACATGCCTAATCTGTTGGAAGCAGTTAAATCGGTTTAGTGAGACCTGATGGCTGCCTTCCAGCCAACGCCTGCAGCACATTCTCCGCCGTTGCTGGGGCCGTTAGCTGCACTGCTGCGCCATCACCCCGCGCCTGCGCCACAGCGTTACGTAGCGCCTCGTACACGCTGATGCCCAGCATGAACGGTGGCTCGCCCACGGCTTTGCTCCCGAACACGTTTTCCTCGCGGTTGGGCTCGGGCCACAGGTCTACCTTGAAGTGCTCCGGCACATCGCCCGCCGTGGGGATTTTGTAGGTGCTGGGGGCGTGAGTGCTTAGGTAGCCCTTGTCATTCCACACCAGTTGCTCGGTGGTGAGCCAGCCCATGCCCTGGATGAAGCCGCCTTCGATCTGGCCGATGTCGATGGCCGGGTTGATTGAGCGGCCCACGTCGTGCAGGATGTCCACCTTGAGCACCTTACTCTCACCCGTGAGGGTGTCAATGGCGACTTCGGTACACGCCGCACCATAGGCAAAGTAGTAGAAGGGCCGACCGGTGAGGGTGGTCTTGTCGTAGTGGATTTTGGGCGTGCGATAAAAGCCATCACTCCACAGCTGGATGCGGTTGGCGTAGGCCATGCCCACCACTTGCGCAAAGCTGCGTGTGGCGGTGGGCGTGGTGATTTTGCCGTTGGCAAACGTCACCGCGCCCGCGCCGCAACCGTCCAGCCCGCACACAAAGGCGGCCAGGTTGTCGCGCACATGGCGGGCGGCAAACTGGGCAGCGCGGCCGTTCAGGTCTGTGCCGGCTGACGCTGCTGTGGCCGATGCATTGGGCACCTTGCTGGTGTCACTGGCCGTGGCCATCACTTTGCTGAACGCAATGCCCAACTCGTCGGCCACGATCTGCGATACCTTGGTGTGCAGGCCCTGGCCCATTTCGGTGCCGCCGTGGTTCACCTGCACGCTGCCATCGGTGTACACATGCACCAACGCACCGGCCTGGTTGAACAGCGTGGCAGTAAAGCTGATACCAAACTTCACCGGCGTGATAGCAATGCCGCGCTTGAGCACCATGCTCTGTGCATTCCATGCGGAAATAGCCGCTACTCGCCGCCGGTAGTGCGCAGTAAGCTCTAGTTTTGATAGCAGAGGCTGGAGGATGTTGTCCTCTACGCGCATGCCGTAGTGGGTGGTGTCGCGCTTCTCAGAAGTGCCGGGAATGGCCTCGTCGCTGTACAGGTTGCGCATGCGCACGTCCAGCGGGTCCATCTTGAGTTGGCGCGCAATGTCGCCCATGATGGTCTCGATCAGGATCACGCCTTGCGGGCCGCCAAAGCCGCGGTAGGCGGTGTGGCTCTGGGTGTTGGTCTTAAGGCGGTAGGACGCAATGTCCACATGCTGCAGGTAGTAGGCGTTGTCGGTGTGGAAGATGGCGCGGTCGGCCACTGGGCCGGACAGGTCGGCGCTGAAGCCGCAGTTGACGGCCATCATCACTTTGAGCGCGGTCAGGCGGCCGGTATCGTCAAAGCCAGCCGAGTATTCGTAGGCAAACGGGTGCCGTTTGCCGGTGATCATGAAGTCGTCGTCGCGGTCCAGGCGCAGCTTGACGGCGCGGCCGGTTTTAAAAGCGGCAATGGCAGCCCACACCGCCAGGTGGCCGGCCTGGGTTTCTTTACCGCCAAATCCGCCACCCATGCGGCGGCACTCCACACGCACTGCGTGGTTGGCAATACCCAGCGCATGCGCCACCCAGTGCTGCACCTCGCCGGGGTGCTGGGTGCTGCTGTGAATCAGCCACTGGTTTTGCTCTTGGGGTAGGGCGTAGGCGATCTGGCCCTCCAGATAAAAGTGCTCCTGGCCACCCACTTCCAGTGTGCCGTGCAGCGTGTGCACTGCGGACTTCAAGGCTGTTTCTGCATCGCCACGGCGCACATGCACCGGGGGCAGCACATAGTTTTGTGCCTTCAGTGCTTGCTGCACGGTCAACACGGGCGTGAGCGCTTTGATGTTGAGTTTGACTTTGCGTGCCGCTTTGCGCGCCTGCATTATGGTGGTGGCCAGCACCACGCCTACCACTTGGCCCACAAACTGCACGGTGTCCGTTGCAAACACAGGCTCATCCCCTGCAAATGCCGCCAGCATGGGGTCGCCAGGAATGTCTTTGGCCAGCACCACATCCACCACACCGTGCATGGCCAGCGCAGCGCTCACGTCCACGCCCAGCAGCTTGCCGTGGGCTTGTGTTGACATGATGGGGGCGGCGTGCAGCGTGCCACGCACCTCGGGCAGGTCATCGATGTAGTGCACGGCTCCGGCGACTTGCGCAGCGGCACTCTCATGTGGTGCGGACTTCCCGCTTTCTTGAAAACAGGGCGTGCTCATACTACTTCTCCGGCCGCCACTGCTTCTGCGCGGGTCAGCAGGGCGAGCGTCAGGTGTTCCAGATTCACCACTTGCTGCCCCTGGCTCTCCAGCCAATAGCGCTGCAGCAAGTTACCCAGCACCTCGCTGCGGTAGGCGCTGCTGGCGCGCATGTCGGAGATGGGGCTGAACTCACCGCGCAATACGTCCATCGCGGCGCGTACGGTGTTCAGGTTCCATGGCTTGCCGGTAAGCGTCGCTTCCGTCAGGCGGGCGCGCACCGGTGTGGCGGCCACGCCCCCCACGCCGATGGATGCTTTTTGTACCTTGCCGTTGCTGATGTGCAAATTGACGCCCAAGCACACGGCTGATATGTCGTCTTCAAAGCGTTTGGAGATTTTGTAAACGCGAGTAAATTCGGCCCCCGCGCTTGCCACTGCGTGTGCTGCGCTGCCCCCCCAGGGGGTGCTCGCTTGCTTGGGGCGGCCCGGCGCGGTACTCGGCTCGGTCACCACTGCTTTGGGCACTTTGATCCAGGCCAGCACTTCGTCCGGGGCCATCACGTTCTTGCGGTAGCTGATGTATAGCGACTCCAGCGGCATCTCGCGGTGAACAATCTTTCCGCCACTTTTTCCCTTGCTCCAGCGCATCAGCACCACATTGGCCCCTAGGGCAATTAGCAGCGGCATGGAGTCCCCAATGGGTGACCCATTGGCCACGTTGCCGCCCAAGGTTCCGGAGTTGCGCACCGGCATGCCCGCAAAGCGTTTGGCAAAGCTGGCCAGTTGGGGCCGGTCGGCCACCAACGCTGCAAACGCGTCAGTCAGGGTGACCGCAGCGCCAATGGCGATGTGGTTTGGGTAGTCTTCCACGCGCCGCAGCGCCTGCACGCGGGTGACGTCCAGCACCTGGGGGAATTCCATGTGCATCTTGGTGACCCACAGGCCCACGTCGGTACAACCGGCGACCAGTTGGGCCTGCGGATAGTTGGTGCGAGCTTGCAACAAGGCAGGCAGTGTAATGGGAGAAATATATGAAGAATCAGCCCCTGGCGCCCGTGCAGTATGCGTAAGCAGCTCTAATTTTGATAGCACTTTGGCCTCATCAACCGCAACGGGCGGCAGGTTTTGCATGGCTTGCGCCGCATCCAGAATGGGTCGGTAGCCGGTGCAGCGGCACAGGTTGCCCGACAACGCGCTTTGTGCGTCAGCGCGTGTGATGGGTGCACCTTGGTGGTTTTGGTACAGGCCAAACAGGCTCATCACAAAGCCCGGTGTACAAAACCCGCATTGTGATCCGTGGCACTGCACCATGGCTTGCTGGGCTGGATGTAGGCTATGGGAGGACGCAGAAGCAATGGTTTCGTCGCCGGGCCGCCCCACGACGAAACGCTCCCCCTCGCGGGGCAGCGACCCGCGTGAGCGGTGGAGCGTGGGGGCAATATCTTCCACGGTCCACACCGCCAAACCATCCACCGAATGCGCCATCCGAATGCAGCTGTTGATGGCGCTGTACTTGAGCTTGCCGCTCTGGGCCTCACCGATTACCACGGTGCACGCACCACAATCGCCTTCGCCGCAACCCTCTTTGGTGCCGGTGCAGTGCAGGTCTTCGCGCAGCACTTCCAGCAGGGTGCGGGTGGTTGGGACGTTATGTAGGGTAACGATTTCGCCGCGTTGTACAAACCGCACGGACTGGCTTGGCAAAGTGGCGTCAGAGGTGGTTTTCATGGGGCAAGACTTCCTGAGGGCGCGGGTAATTCGGGATTTTTTCGGCGCAGTAAAGCATTAGCATATGGCATCAAGCTTGCTTTTGCACTGTACGTCCCGTCAAACCCTAATGAACCATCCAAGACTCCAACTGACCGGAATCACCAAAGCCTACCCCGGTGTCATCGCCAATAGCGATGTGTCCCTCACTGTTATGCCCGGCCAAACCCACGCGGTGCTGGGTGAAAACGGCGCGGGCAAGTCCACGCTGATGAAGATTATTTACGGCTCGGTCAAACCCGATGCAGGCCAGGTGCTATTCAATGGCAAGCCTGCCAATATTCGCAATCCCAAAGAGGCGCGGGCCCTGGGCATCAGCATGGTGTTTCAGCACTTCAATCTCTTTGACACCATTACTGTGGCCGAAAACGTGTGGCTGGGGCTGGACAAGGCGCAAAGCCTGGTGCAAGTTACCGCCAGCATCACCGCCAAGGCGACGGAATACGGCCTGGATATTGACCCCAGCCGTCCGGTGCACACCCTCAGCGTGGGCGAAATGCAGCGTGTCGAAATCATCCGCGCTCTGCTCACCAGCCCGCAGTTATTGATCTTGGACGAGCCCACCTCGGTGCTCACCCCGCAGGCGGTGGAAAAGCTGTTTGTGGTGCTGAAAAAATTGGCGTCTGAGGGGTGCAGCATTTTGTACATCTCGCACAAGTTGCACGAGATTCGTGAGCTGTGCAACGCCTGCACGGTGCTGCGCGGCGGCAAGGTCACCGGCGTGTGCAACCCTTCTGAGGAGTCCAACGCCTCGCTGTCGCGCCTGATGATTGGTGCCGAGCCGCCTTTGCTTCAACGCAATGCACGCACCGCAGGCGCAGCAGTCATGCACGTGAAGGGCTTGAGCCTGGAGCGCGAAGACCAGTTCGGCGTGGACCTGAAAGACATTCACCTGCAGGTGCGTGCGGGCGAAGTGGTAGGTATTTCCGGTGTGTCGGGCAATGGCCAAAAAGAGCTGCTGTATGCGCTGTCGGGCGAAGACTGCCGGGCACCTAGGGGTAGCATTTACATGGGCGACGCCGATGTGTCGCACATTCACCCCGGCGGGCGGCGCAAGCTGGGCCTGCACTTTGTGCCGGAAGAACGCCTTGGGCGTGGTGCCGTGCCTACGTTAAGCCTGGCGCACAACATGCTTCTGACCCGCACCGAATCCATCTCGTACCCCAAGTTTGCCGGTGGCTGGATTCGGGTGCGTCAGTTGGAGGACCACGCGGCGCGCATCATCAAAGCGTTCAACGTCAAGGCCAATGGGCCTACCGCAGCCGCACGCTCACTGTCGGGCGGTAATTTGCAAAAATTCATTGTCGGCCGCGAGATTGATGCCGCTCCTAAACTGTTCATCGTGTCACAGCCTACCTGGGGCGTAGACGTAGGCGCTGCGGCGCAGATTCGCGGCGAAATTTTGGCGCTGCGTGACGCAGGTTGTGCGGTGCTGGTGGTCAGCGAAGAGCTGGACGAGCTGTTTGAAGTGTGTGACCGACTGCATGTGATTGCCCACGGCAAGTTGTCACCCTCAGTGCCGATAGCCGAGGCTACGGTAGAAAAGATAGGGGAATGGATGAGTGGATTGTGGGAACTTGAGGGCACCGCAGTTGCTGTGGAGGTGGCTCATGGCTAAGTCTGGTTTGAAACTGGAAGCCCGGCCCCAGCCTTCTAAAGCCTGGGGCTATGGCTCACCCGTGTTGGCGCTCTTGGTGACCGTGGTGATTGGTGTGCTGCTGTTCGTTGCCTTGGGCAAAGACCCGGTGCGCGGGCTACAGGTGTTTTTCTGGGAGCCCGTGAAAAATGGCTATGCGCTGGGTGAGCTGGTGGTCAAGGCCACACCGCTGCTGGTGATTGCGCTGGGGCTGGCAGTGTGCTTTCGCTCCAACGTATGGAATATTGGTGCTGAGGGGCAGTACATCATTGGTGCTGTCGCCGCCAGTGGGGTTGCTTTGCTGGCCGAGAAAACCACGGGCGGCTGGATTGTGGTGCCCATCGTGATGGCGGGCATTGTGGGCGGCATGTTTTGGGCAGGCATCACGGCGTTCTTGCGCGACAAGTTCAATGCCAACGAGATTCTGGTCAGCTTAATGATGGTCTATGTGGCGGTGCAAGTGCTGGGCTATTTGGTCTATGGCCCGTGGAAAGACCCACTGGGCTACAACTTTCCGCAAACCAAAACCTTTGAGGCGGTGACCCGCATCCCGCGTCTGTTTGTTGGCTCGCGCATGAGCATTGGTGTGCTGCTGGCCTTGGTCGGCGTCGCTGGGGTGTGGATTTTTCTATTCCGCACCCGGGCTGGCTTTGCGCAGCAGGTGGGCGGCTTGGCACCAGCGGCGTCGCGCTACGCCGGGTTTTCGTCACGCAAAGCGCTGTGGACTGCGCTGCTGGTCTCTGGCGGCATGGCCGGGTTGGCGGGCGCGCTGGAGGTGGCCGGGCCCATCGGGCAGCTTACGCCCTACGTGCCAGCAGGCTATGGGTTCGCCGCCATCATCGTGGCCTATGTGGGGCGCTTGCACCCGGTGGGCATGGTGTTCTCGGCGTTGCTTATGAGCATGTTCTACATCGGCGGTGAGTTGGCCCAGTCTCGCCTGGGCTTGCCCAAATCGCTCACAGGCGTGTTCCAGGGGTTGCTGCTCTTTAGTTTGCTGGCCTGCGACACCTTGGTGAACTACCGACTCAAATGGGTCTTTGCCGCTGGAGGAAAAAAATAATGGATTCCTACGCATTACTTATCGCGGCCACCTTGAACGCGGGCACGGTGCTGGCCATTGCGTCACTGGGCTTGTTGATCAACGAGAAAGCCGGCATCGTCAACCTGGGGGCAGAAGGCATGATGCTGTGCGCTGCCATTGCCGGGTTTGCCACTGTGGTGCACACCGGTAGTGATGTGGCCGGGTTTATGGCCGGCATCGCAGCCGGGGCCGTGATGGCCGCCATATTTGGCGTGTTGGTGATCTGGCTTAACACCAACCAATATGCCACCGGCTTGGCGCTGAGTTTGTTTGGCGGCGGCTTTTCTGCGTTTGCGGGGATTGCCTACGTGCAAGAAAAAATGCCCGAACGCACCAACTTTGCCATTCCTGGCTTATCAGACATTCCCTTCTTTGGCCCGGCGCTGTTTCGCCACCACCCCATGGTTTACCTCACGGTGATTTTTGCGTTGGCGTTGATCTGGTTTTTGTACCGCACCCGTGCAGGCCTGATTTTGCGTAGCGTGGGCGAAAGCCCTGAGTCGGCCCATGCGCTGGGCTACCCCGTGCGTGCCATTCGCCTGCTGGCGGTGGTTGTAGGCGGGGCGCTATGTGGTTTGGCCGGCGCTTATATCTCCGTGGTTTACACGCCGTTGTGGGTGGAGGGCATGGTTGCCGGCAAGGGCTGGATTGCGCTGGCACTGACTACGTTTGCCACATGGCGCCCGGCACGGGTATTGCTTGGTGCTTATCTGTTCGGTGGTGTCACCATGTTGCAGTTTCACCTGCAGGGCATTGGTGTAGATGTGCCCAGCCAGTTTCTGACCATGCTGCCGTATGTTGCTACCATCGTCGTTTTAGCTTTGATATCCCGTAACCCGCGGTGGATTCGTATTAATATGCCGGCTTCCATAGGCAAGCCGTTCTATCCGGGTACTTGATGTGTGGTTGTTTCGTTTTCATCCCTCGTTTTTTTATAAGGAAGTGACATGACAGATTTGCAAAAGCGCGCTTTGTTCAAAATGGCAGCCCTCACGGCGGTCGCAAGCGCCGCCTTGGTGGGTTGCGGCAAGAAGGAAGAACCAGCTCCCGCGCCAGCGCCGGCACCCGCGGCATCGGCACCTGCACCTAAGCCAGAACCCCTCAAAATCGCGTTTGCCTACGTTGGCCCTGTGGGCGATGGTGGCTGGACCTTTGCGCACGACAACGCTCGCAAAGCCCTGGAAAAAGAATTTGGCGACAAGATCGTTACCTCTTTTGTGGAAAACGTGCCTGAGTCTGCAGACGCAGAGCGCGTCATCCGCGAAATGGCCACCAGCGGCAACAAGCTGATCTTTGGTACTACCTTCGGGTACATGGAGCCCATGCTCAAGGTTGCGCCCGACTTTAAGGACGTGAAGTTTGAGCACGCCACCGGCTACAAACAAGCCGACAACATGCGTACCTACGATAGCCGCACCTATGAGGGCGCGTACATGGCGGGTGTTATTGCCGGCAAGATGACCAAGACCAACACGCTGGGCGTGGTGGCTTCGATCCCAATTCCTGAAGTAATCCGTAACATCAACAGCTTCACCCTGGGTGCCCAAAGCAGTAACCCCAAGGTCAAGACCAAAGTGGTGTGGGTGAACGGCTGGTTTGACCCACCCAAGGAAACCGAAGCAGCAACGTCGCTGATCAACGGTGGCGCGGACGTGTTGTTCCAGAATACCGACTCCCCTGCGGTCTTGAAGACCGCTGAAGCCAAAGGCAAGCGCGCCTTTGGTTGGGATTCCGACATGACTGCCTACGGCCCCAAGGCCCACTTGGCATCGGCCGTCATCAACTGGGGTCCTTACTACATCAAGGCCACCAAAGAAGCGTTGGACGGTTCTTGGAAGGGTGGCACAGGCTCCTGGATGGGCGTGAAAGACGGCGCCATTGACATCGTATCTATCGCCGAAGACGTGCCCGCTGAAACCAAGGCCAAGGTCGAAGAAGTGAAAAAAGGCTTGGCTGATGGCACATTCGCAATCTGGAAAGGCCCTCTGAAAGACAACACCGGCAAAGACATCTTGAAAGACGGCGAAACCGCTGACGACAAGTTCCTCTCCGGCGTGAACTTCTACGTCAAGGGCGTGGAAGGCAAGGTTCCCGGCGCCAAGTAATCGCTGGCTGAGTAAAAAAGGGCCGCCTGCGAGCGGCCCTTTTTATTTTTTGGAGTCTTACGATGCCCAACCACCCTGTTATCAAGCCTGTAGCCGCTGATCGCATGTCTGCGCTGTTGCGCGCCATGCCCAAGGCCGAGTTGCATATGCACATTGAAGGCTCACTTGAGCCCGAACTGATGTTCGCCTTGGCCAAACGCAACAACGTGCCGCTGCGCTTTGCCAGCGAACAAGCGCTGCGCGATGCCTATGTGTTCAATAACTTGCAAGAGTTTTTGGACATCTACCACGAAGGCACCATGGTGCTCAAAACCGAGCAAGACTTTTATGACATGACCTGTGCCTACCTGGCGCGGGCGCAGGCTGATAATGTGCTGCACACCGAGATTTTCTTTGATACCCAAACCCACACCGGCCATGGCCTCAGCGCTGACACGGTGATCAATGGCCTATACCGCGCTTGTGCCGATGCCCCTGCCAAGTTCGGTATGACCGCCTCACTCATCCTGTGCTTCTTGCGCCACCTGAGCGAAGAAGAAGCCTTTGAATGCCTGGAGCAAGCACTGCCGCTGCGCGAAAAAATTGTGGGTATTGGCCTGGCCTCCAGCGAGGTGGGTCACCCGCCTGAAAAATTTGCCAAAGTATTTGCGCGTGCCCGCGAGCTAGGTTTTCGCTTGGTGGCCCATGCCGGTGAAGAAGCGCTACCCGCCTACATCTGGAGCGCACTCGATGTGCTGAAAGTTGAGCGCATCGACCACGGCGTCCAAGCCATCCACGACGCAGCGCTAATGCAGCGCCTGGTCCAAGACAAAACGCCG
>JBJOLD010000036.1:0-9223 GCA_046045765.1 Pseudomonadota bacterium
CGAATGCGAATGGCATCAATTTCAAGCCACTGGGTATCTGGAAAGTGACGCGCTTTGTCGCCACTGACTTCTGACTTGATTCGCCCAGTGGCGTCGAACGTTTTGACAGAAAAACCTTCCAGAAAATAGTCGGGGCTGTGGCTTACGACCTTTTTTACTTCGGGCTCTGCAATAGGTGGGGCGGTTCGGACCAGCCAGTAGGTCAGCAGCGCCAGGGTGGCCATAAACACAACGGGCAGGTACAGCAAAAAGCGGTCCCATGCCTCACGCAGCAGATTGATCACTGGGTGATCTCGCGAAATAGGCGGCCATAGTTTCCACTGGCTACCATCAGCAAGTCACACAACTCGCGCACAGCGCCATGGCCGCCATGTGCCTTGGTGACGTAGTGCGCAATACTAAGCACTTCAATATGGGCATTCACGGGCGCGCACGCAAATGCGCTACGACGCATGACCGGCATATCAGGCCAATCGTCACCCATAGCAGCGGCTTGCGACCAATCCAGCCCTAGGGCTTGCAGCGTTTGTTCGGCAGCCGGTCGTTTGTCTTCGGTTCCAAAGTGTGCATGGGTTATGCCCAAAGCCGTCAGGCGTGCCCGCAAAGGTTTGCTGTCACGCCCGGTAATGATCACTGGGATGATGCCTATTCTTTGCAGCATCTTGAGTCCGTGGCCATCCAAGGTGTTGAAGCGTTTGAGCGTCTCACTCGATTCAGAAAACAGCAGCCCGCCATCGGTAAGGACTCCGTCCACATCAAAAAAGGCCACACGAATGCCTTGCGCCTTCAAGAGCAATGCCGAATCGAAATGAATAGCAGGTGTCATCAAATGACTTTCGCACGCATCAGGTCGTTACTGTTAAGTGCTCCGCACAGCGTGCCGTTGGCATCTACCACCAGCACGCTGGTGATGCGCTTGTTTTCCATCAGCTCGGCTGCGTCAACTGCCAGCGCGTGGGCCCCGATGGTGGCCGGGTTGACCTGCATAACGTCTTGCGCCGTCATGGAACGCAGGTCAGTGCCCAACTCAACGAGCCGACGTAAATCACCATCGGTAAAGATGCCAAGAATCTTGGCGTCTGCATCTAACACCGCAGTAGCACCCAAACCTTTGTCACTCATCTCTCGCATCAGCTCGCTGAAGCTGGCATTGGGTGCAACGCTAGGTACCGCAGCACCACTGCGCATGACGTCGCTGACATGGGTGAGTAGCTTGCGGCCCAACGCACCACCGGGGTGTGAGCGGGCAAAGTCTTCGGCCCTAAAGCCGCGCGCATCTAACAAGGCCACGGCAAAAGCATCACCCATGGCCAGCTGTGCCGTAGTGCTGGCCGTGGGAGCCAAGTTAAGGGGGCACGCTTCTTTGGTCACACCGCTGTCAAGCCACACATCGGCATGTTGTGCCATGGTGGATTGCGCGTTACCAGCCATCGCGATAAAGGGTATACCCAAACGCTTGATAACCGGCAATATGGCGGCCATCTCTTGGGACTCTCCACTGTTGGAGATGGCAAGCACCACATCCAGTGCAGTAATCATGCCCAGATCACCATGGCTGGCTTCTGCTGGATGCACAAACATGGCTGGGGTGCCTGTTGAGGCCAGTGTGGCGGCAATTTTTCGGCCTACGTGGCCGCTCTTTCCCATACCCATCACCACGACTCGGCCCTGGGTTGCAAGCGCGATGGCGACGGCCTTTGCAAAGCCCTCGCCCACCCGGGCTTTGAGTCCCTGCACCGCTGCGGCTTCAATATCAAACGTCTCATGTGCGAGCGCAATGGCGCGCTGCGCAAAGTGGGGAGTTATTGGCATTACTGGGGCTTGCATCCGCACATTTTATAGAGCACACGTGGGCTTGCTAGTATGTCGGGTATGAGCGCTTTAGAAATTACTCTGCTGTACTTGCTTGCCGCTGTGCTGGGCGTGGTGGTGTGCCGCTCGTTCAAGCTGCCACCCATGTTGGGTTACTTGGCTGTGGGTGTGGTGATTGGCCCCAACGCGTTAGCGCTGTCACAGAACTCCGATGGCGTGCGCCACTTGGGCGAGTTTGGTGTCGTATTTTTGATGTTTGTGATTGGGCTGGAGTTCAATTTGCCCAAGTTGCGCGCCATGCGCAAACATGTGTTTGGCCTCGGACTGCTGCAAGTAGCAGTCACCATATCTGGGGCCAGTCTGATTGCCTTGGGACTCGCAAAATTATCTCCAGACTTATGGGGCATGGGGTGGCAAGCGGCCGTCGCACTGTCTTGTGCGCTGGCCATGAGCAGCACCGCTATTGTGGTCAAGCTCATGGTGGAACGCTTGGAAATGGAGTCAGAGCATGGCAAACGCGTGATGGGCGTATTGCTATTCCAAGACTTGGCCGTGGTGCCATTACTGGTGTTAATCCCCGCACTGGGCGCTGCAGGCGAAAACCTGGCCAATGCGCTGATGGTGGCTGGGGTTAAAGCGGCAGTTTTGGTGACTTTGCTTTTGGTGGGTGGCCAACACATCATGCGCCGTTGGCTAACCTTGGTGGCTCGCCGCAAAAGCGATGAGTTGTTTGTACTCAATCTGTTGTTCATCACTTTGGGCTTGTCGTGGTTGACTGAAATGGCGGGGCTAAGCCTAGCGCTGGGCGCATTCATCGCCGGCATGCTGATTTCTGAAACGGAATACAAGCACCAAGTGGAAACAGACATTCGTCCTTTTCACGACGTGTTACTCGGTCTATTTTTCATCAGCATTGGCATGCTGCTGGACTGGCGTTTGGTGCTTGAGCGTTGGCCGCTGGTAGTGTTGCTTTTGGTCGTGCCCACATTTCTGAAAGCTGCGTTGGTCATGTTGTTGGCGCGCGGGCTTGGTGCATCCACAGGCGTGGCCATGCGCACAGCGCTCTACTTGGCGCAGGCTGGCGAGTTCGGGTTTGTGATGCTCACGCTGGCGCAGCAAAACTCACTGGTGCCCCCTGCCTTGCTAAACCCAATTTTGGCCAGCATGGTGCTGTCCATGTTGGCAACGCCCTTTATCGTGATGTCCAGCAATCGCATCGTAATGAAGTTGGTGGCGAATGAATGGCTTCAACAGTCGCTGCAAATGACGACCATTGCACGCAAGTCGATCAACGCCAATCGCCATGTGATTATTTGCGGCTACGGCCGCTGCGGCCAAAACTTGGCCCGTATGCTGGAAGCTGAAAAGATTCCCTACATAGCGCTGGACTTAGACCCCGACAGGGTTCGACAAGCCGCTGCGGCAGGAGACTCTGTGGTGTTTGGCGATGCTGCACGCTTGCAGGCCCTAATGGCGGCGGGCTTGGCACGTGCCAGTGCAGTGGTGGTGACCTACTTGGACGAAGCCGCTGCCATGAGAGTGCTGGCCAACATACGTTCGCATGCACCCCAAGTGCCTGTGATCGTGCGCACCCAAGATGACCACAGCCTTGAAAAATTGCAAGCTGCTGGCGCTACCGAGGTGGTGCCCGAGGCGCTAGAAGGCTCACTCATGTTGGCCAGCCACGCTCTCGCGTTGGTAGGAGTGCCCATGCGTCGGGTGATTCGCATCGTGCAAGACCAACGCGATGCGCGATACAACCTGTTGCGCGGCTTTTTTCACGGAGCGGATGACGACTCTGTCGATGAGTTAAAGCACGAGCGCTTGGCCACATTCGCGCTGCCAGTGGACGCGAAAACGGCGGGACATAGCTTAGGCTCTTTTGCGCTGCAAGCCTTGGGGGTGAGAGTAGTAACCTTGCGCAAAGCCAATGGCAAGCCAGCAGTTTTTAACGATACAACGCCACTAGAAGGTGGTGACACACTGGTGCTGTCGGGCACGGCGGAGGCGCTAGCCATTGCACAGCAAACGTTGTTAAAAAGCTAGCACCCTCACCTACGCAAGCATTTACAGTATTCGCAATACTCCCCCGTAAGAAATCAATTACCCCAGAGACACTCCATGCAACATCTCAGCGTCAATCAATATCTGCGTGACCACATTCGCACCGTGCCGAACTGGCCCGCACCCGGGGTGCAGTTCCGCGACATTACGCCGTTACTACAGGACGCCAAGGTATTTCGGATATTGATCGACGCGTTTGTGCATCGCTACATGGATGCCAAAATGCGACCCGATGTCGTGGCGGGCCTGGATGCGCGTGGCTTCATTTTGGGAGCTGTGGTGGCCTATGAACTCAACGTAGGCTTTGTGCCCATCCGAAAAAAAGGCAAGCTGCCGTTCACCACAGTAGAAGAAACCTATGAATTGGAATACGGCAGCGCAACTGTGGAATTGCATACCGACGCTGTGAAACCCGGTGACCGCGTTTTGTTGATTGACGACTTGATTGCCACAGGCGGTACCATGATGGCGGGCAAAAAATTATTAGAAAAACTGGGCGCTCATGTCATGGAAGGGGCTGCGATTGTGGATTTGCCTGAACTGGGTGGCTCCGACAAACTACGTGCATCTGGCCTACCCCTTTTCGCCTTGCTGGATTTTGCAGGTCATTGACCGCGCTAGTTCAGATCACCGTACTGCGTTCCACTCATGGGCGAGTGGAAATCTTCAATTTCAGTATCTTCAAAATCTGCACTTTGGGTCTGTTGCTCGAGAAATGGCTTTGTAGCAGGTGCTGCAATGGTTGGCGGTAGATTCGTTTCATTGGCTGCGAAAGACTTTTTAAAAGCTTCTATCTGCTGTTGCCGACTTGGCGATGATGTAGCGGCAGTCATAGCGGCACCGGCGGCGGTTACGTTCGCCCGTTCATTCACCCGCCAATAAACTGCTGTAACCAAGATGTCATGCATTGCCTTGGCATGGCGTGCAATCAAACTCTCAATTTCCACCAAGCGAAGCGGGTGTGCCATGTGGGCAGGAGGTAGGTCAACCATCACCAAATAGGCTTTACCACGCGAATCCAACGACAGCACTTTGAATTTGTAACTCGAACTCAGAATACCTGACTTGGTCATGCACTCGCGCACCACGGCATAAAGCAATTCCCTCTGCTCTAACCGAACTACCTTGCGCTTGGAGTGCGGTGCATCAAGATTGGACTTGGTGCGTGCTGTCGCTGCATAAGATATCGGCATCGTAGCGTCTAGCTGACCCAAGCCGGTGCTCTGTGCATCTATCGGTGCAGAGCCGGCGGATTTACGTGTCAACCAAGTAAAAAAAGACATAAGTAAGAGTCTAGCGCTGTACGTAACTTTTCATACGGCAACTACTTCCCGATACAAAATTGAGAAAAAATAACACCCAGCAAATCATCCGATGTGAACTCGCCGGTGATCTCGCTCAAAGCGTTCTGCCCCAAACGCAACTCTTCAGCCAACAAATCTAGCGACTGCGCGCGCGCAGCCAAATGGACGGATGCTTCCAAGAAATGGGTATTCACACGTGCCAAGGCATCTAGATGACGCGCACGCGCAATGAACACACCGTCGGTGCTCGACTGCCACCCCACCACCTCCAAAAGTTTACTGCGAAGTGCATCCAAACCGAAGCCTGTTTTTGCCGATAAAACCACCCCATCGGGCTGCACGGTCGTGGCGGCATCGGCTTTATTCCAAACGTCGATAACAGGTACAGTTTTAGGAACTTTTAAGCCTATGGCCCTTGCTATATGAGCGTCAGCAGCTATATATTCTGTAGCATCAGAACGCGTCAAATCGTGCAAAAACACAACGGCATCGGCACTGCCTATAGCCTCCCACGCGCGGGCTATTCCAATTTGCTCCACCACGTCATCGCTGTCGCGTAAACCTGCGGTGTCGATCACGTGCACTGGCACGCCTTCGATCTGAATCGTCTGCAACACCTTGTCACGTGTGGTGCCAGGTACTGGCGTGACGATAGCCAACTCTGCACCAGCCAGCGCATTAAGCAGAGACGACTTCCCCGCGTTGGGTTGGCCCGCAATCACAACCGTCATACCCTCACGCAGCAACGCACCTTGTGAGGCTTTTTGCAACACCGCTGCCAATTCCTGCTGTAGCCGCTGCAACTGCCCATATGCGTCCGCCTTTTGAAGAAAATCAATTTCTTCTTCGGGGAAGTCGAGCGTTGCTTCAACCAGCATGCGCAGGTGAATGAGCGAATCGC
This sequence comes from Pseudomonadota bacterium, assembly GCA_046045765.1. Classification (GTDB taxonomy): domain Bacteria; phylum Pseudomonadota; class Gammaproteobacteria; order Burkholderiales; family Burkholderiaceae_C; genus Allorhodoferax. The sequence continues at coordinate 6,082 of JBJOLD010000036.1, forward strand.
GCAAACTGTGGATTTGTTTAGAAAATGCACCCGACAGTGATTGCGTGGCACTGCGGGCAGCGGCTTCAGTGCTCGCATCAATCAAATCGGCTATGGCTTCTGCTTGGGCGAGATCGATTTTGTCGTTCAGGAAAGCTCTTTCGCTGAACTCCCCAGCTTGGGCAACTCTCAAACCCTCGAGGCAGGGCTTTGAAGTCGTAGAGTCACTTTGTGCAGCCGCTTGAAGGCACCGCGCCAACAACAATTGCAACACCACGGGGCCGCCATGGGCCTGCAACTCCAACACGTCTTCTCCGGTAAACGAATGAGGGCCAGGAAAGAAAAGCGCTAATCCTTGATCGATGAGCGCACCATGCGCGTCACAGAACGGCAGGTATGTTGCCTCCCGTGGGGTGAGGCTGCGCCCCAATAGATGGCGGATAAATTCCGTAATCCCCTTGCCGCTGATCCGCACAATGCCTACTGCGCCACGCCCCTGCGCAGTTGCGATGGCGATGATGGGGTCGTGGTGTCTTGGGAGCATAGGGGGAGGCGCATTGCGCCTCAGGGGACTATTTTTTCACCCAGGGCAAATTGAACTGCGGTGGCACGCCCATACGGGTGTTGATGATCCACTGCTGTGCAATGGACAAAACGTTATTGGTAATCCAATACATCACCAAACCTGCAGGAAAGAAGAAGAACATCACGCTAAACGCCAGCGGCATGAACCACATCATCTTGGCTTGCATAGGGTCTGGCGGCGCGGGGTTCAATGCAGTTTGCAGCATGGTAGTCATGGTCATCACCAGCGGCAGGATGTAGAAAGGATCGGGGGACGACAGGTCGTGGATCCACAGTGCCCAAGGCGCGTTACGCATTTCTACGCTGGACAGCAACACCCAGTACAAGGCAATAAACACCGGTATTTGAACCATGATGGGGAAGCAGCCGCCCATGGGGTTGACCTTCTCTTCCCGGTAAATTTTCATCATTTCTTGCTGCATTTGCTGAGGGTTATCCTTCAGGCGTTCACGCATTTCCATGATCTTGGGATTAACCGCCTTCATTTTGGCCATGCTGGCATAGGCTTTGGCATTGAGCCAGTAGAACGCGATTTTGAGCAATAGCACCAGCGCAACAATCGACCAACCCCAGTTCTGAATGAAGCTGTGCAGCTTGTCCAGCAGCCAATACAACGGCTTGGCCAAAATCGTCAACCAGCCATAGTCTTTCACCAGCTCCAAACCTGGGGACAGAGCCTCCAATATTTTTTCTTCTTGAGGACCAGCGAAGAACTTTGCATCAATGGATTTGGTTGCACCGGGCGCAATGGCCTCTAGCGGCGCAATCATAGTGGCGCGGTAGCAGCAATCAGCCATATTGGAACCGATATCCACTGCATCCAATGACAAGTTGCGCTTGATGCCGTCAGGCAGAATCCACGCACTAGCAAAGTAATGCTGCACCATGGCTACGTAGCCGTTAGCGGCTTCTTTCTCAACATCGAATTTCTTTTTCTTGATGTCGGCGAATTCAACCTTTTGGTACTTTTTAGCATCCGTATAAACAGCAGGGCCAGTGAAAGTTGAATAGAAGGACGATTCGCCTGCGGGCTTGTTACCGTCACGTACCAGTTGCAAATACAACTGCGGTGCAATTGGAGCGCCAGTGGTGTTGGTCAACTCGTGCTTGACTGCTATGTCGTAAGCACCACGTCGCAGCGTATAGGTTTTCACCAGCTTGATGCCACCCACGTCAGCAGACGCAAATTGCAACACCAAAGAGTCTTCGCCGTCTTTCAGTGCGCGGGGACCTGTGACGCTCATAGGAGTTTTATGAGTCGGAAATGCGCCGCCTGCTGCGCCAGCAATAACGCCAGTTTGAGCCAAATACACCCGATCCTTGCTGTCATCCAGCAGTACAAAGTTGCGCGACTTGTCTATGGTGTCGGAGTACTTCAAAAACTCCGTGCGCACCAAGGAACCTCCTTCTGTTTCAAATGTCAACTTCATGACATCAGTCACGACTTCGAAACGCTCTTTCACTGCAACCTGCGCACTAGCTGGAACGACTGCCTGCGAGACAGCTGGCGCAACAGCCACAGCAGTAGGAACACTAGCGTCTACAGCGTTTGATTTACCAGAAATCGGTGTAGCTTGCTGTGCCGGATTTGGAAAAAATGTTGCCTTGTGCCCGTTGTATACCTGCCACTGGTCCCACAGCAACACCATAGAAAAGCCAAAGATCACCCACAAAATGGTGCGGCGAATATCGTTCATGAAGGTTTCTTTTCGGAAGATGGAGAAATCAGCCGGCCAAATAACCGGGGTAGATGGCATGGCACCGGATCACACCCACCAGCACACCAGGGATGACAGCGAGCCAATCGGGCCACAGTGAGATACGAGCCCGCAACAGCACCGTGCAGCGCAAGCGCCTGCAACGAATAGAGCGAGCAAGAAGGTTCAAAACGGCATGCGGAACCCAGCCAGGGGCTCAACAACAGTCGGTAAACCTTTACAAGCCCCATTAGTGCCGCACGGATCATGGGGTCACACTGCGTGCGATCGCAGAGGAAAACAACTGCAAGAGCTCAGCACGCACTGCCACTTTCAAGACCTCAGACGAAGCACTGACAAACTGCTTTTTATCAAACCCCGAACGCAGGCGCACCAAATGCGCAGTGGGCTGCAGAGAAGACTCAAATTCAGCGCTCACGTTATAAATTTGGCGTTTGATAGCATTTCGGGTTACTGCACGCTTTGCCCATCGCTTGGGGACCATGGCACCAAGCCAAACTCCGACCGAAGGGAACAGATCCACTGAAGAACTGCCAGGCTTTAGCCCCAAAAGGACAGCTGGCACAGTGACATGCAAGGCAAAGTGGGGAGTTCGAGCGAGTGTTTTACCCGCCAGTACGGCTTGAAACTGCGGACGAGTTTTGAGCCTAAGCAATTAATACACCCACCCAATGGGCAGCCCAATGGCCGTACTTAAACAGCCAAACGTTTGCGGCCTTTGGCCCGACGTGCGTTGATTACGGCGCGACCACCGCGTGTCTTCATGCGAACCAGAAAACCATGGGTACGGGCGCGGCGGATTTTAGAGGGTTGGTAAGTGCGTTTCATTTGGAATCTCTTGGAGTCGCTATTTAGAACAG
>JBJOLD010000059.1:0-3193 GCA_046045765.1 Pseudomonadota bacterium
CATGACCCGTGCGCTGGCCCGGGAACTTGGCTCGCGCAACATCACCGTCAACTGTGTGGCGCCCGGATTTATTGAAACCGACATGACGGCCGGCCTGCCGGAAGAGCAACAAAAAGCTTTACTGGGCCAAATTCCCCTTGGGCATTTGGGCAAGCCGTCTGACATTGCCCATGCCGTGGGTTACTTGGCATCACCTTCCGCTGCATACGTGACAGGGCAAGAATTGCATGTCAACGGCGGCATGCACATGTAATTACCGGTTTATTTGCAGCCGATTGGTCCGTTCGGTGACCCATTTAGAGCCAAGTCTCTAAGCGCGGGTAAAATCTCGGATTCTTTTACAACCCTTAGAGGGAACCCATGAGCGATATCGAAATCCGTGTCAAAAAAATTATTGCCGAGCAGCTCGGTGTTGAAGAGTCCCAAGTGACCAACGAAAAAGCCTTCGTGGCCGATCTGGGTGCCGACTCTCTGGACACCGTGGAATTGGTAATGGCATTGGAAGACGAGTTCGGGATTGAAATTCCTGACGAAGACGCGGAAAAAATTACCACCGTGCAAAACGCGGTTGATTACGCGACTAACAATAAAAAAGCCTAATAAGGCCGTACGCCTATGTCTCGTCGTCGTGTTGTAGTCACTGGCTTAGGTTGCATCAGCCCCGTAGGTAATACGGTGCCTGAAGCTTGGGCGAATGTTCTGGCCGGGAAATCTGGTATCGGAAAAATCACCAAGTTTGATGCCTCCGCGTTCTCCTGCCAAATCGCAGGTGAGGTGCGCGGATTTGATTTGGAGTCGTACATGACTTCCAAAGAAGCCCGCACCATGGACAGCTTTATCCATTACGGTATCGCAGCGGCAGCGCAAGCTGTGGCGGATTCTGGCTTGCCCACTGGCGAGGCACTGGATTACGAGCAAGCAACGCGAATTGGTTGTGTGATTGGTTCGGGCATCGGTGGCTTGCCACTGATCGAGAACACCAATATTGAATACACAGCCCGCGGGCCACGGCGTATTTCTCCATTCTTTGTGCCTGCCTCCATTATTAATATGACGGCAGGCCATGTGTCTATGCGGTTTGGCTTTAAAGGGCCAAATCTAGCTATCGTGACCGCTTGCACCACAGGCTTGCACTGCATTGGTGAAGCGGGGCGAATGATTGAGTACGGCGATGCCGACGTCATGGTGGCCGGTGGCTCTGAAGCTACGGTGTCGCCATTGGGCGTGGGCGGCTTTGCCTCCATGCGCGCATTGAGCACGCGCAATGATGACCCCGCGACCGCATCACGCCCCTGGGACAAAGATCGTGACGGTTTTGTGCTGGGTGAAGGTGGTGGTGTCATGGTGCTTGAAGAGTATGAGTACGCCAAGGCGCGTGGCGCGCGTATTTATGCAGAGCTCAGCGGTTTCGGCATGAGCGCTGATGCAGGCCATATGACTGCGCCGAATATGGACGGCCCCCGTCGCGCCATGGTTAATGCCATGCGTAACGCAGGGATCAATGCCGACGAGGTGCAGTATCTCAACGCTCACGGAACATCTACACCACTGGGTGACCTAAACGAAACCAATGCGATCAAAGCGGCATTGGGTGATCACGCCAAGAAGTTGGTGGTGAATTCAACAAAGTCCATGACCGGGCATTTGCTGGGCGGTGCTGGGGGGCTGGAGTCGGTGTTCACTGTCTTGGCGCTGTACCACCAGAAGAGCCCACCTACTATCAATATTTTCAACCAAGATACTGAGTGCGATTTGGATTACTGCGCCAACACGGCACGCGATATGCGTATTGATGTAGCTATCAAAAACAACTTCGGTTTTGGTGGTACCAACGGAACCTTGGTTTTCAAGCGCATTTAATGCACGGTTTCCGGGTGCAGTATTCCCATGCACCAGCCACCCGCGGCTAGTCACGGCGTGCAGCGGTCCCGCTGGCGGTTGATCTGTATCGTTGTGATATCGCTAGTCGCCGCGGCGGCGTGTGTTGAATTTTGGCAATCAAGCGCTGATATTTCACTCAAAAGCACCGTGTTGGGGCTGCTCGTCTTATCCTTGGCGTGGGCTGTCAAAGACTGGTTCTGCACCGAGCGTGGCCTCTTGCGGTGGGATGGTCAACAGTGGTTTTGGAGTGGTTTTGGCGACGTGCCTGTGCAACGGCTTCATATCGTGCTGGATTTTCAGAGTCTAATTTTGGTGGAGTTGCGCGCTGGTAGTTGGGGTGTGCATTGGCTCTGGTTAGAAGCACATGGCCGAAGTCGTCAATGGCTGGCACTACGCCGCGCTTTGGTGGGTACGGTGGCACGCTCATGAGTGCACTGCCCACACCACACTCCCAAGACGCTGATGCACTGTTGGTGGAGCGCGCCAATGCAGGGGACAAAAAGGCGTTTGGTTTGCTGGTACTCAAATACCAGCGGCGCATCCAACGTTTGATTGGTCGAATGGTGCGGGATGTTGATCTGGTGGAAGACATTGCACAGGAAACATTCATTCGTGCTTACCGGGCCCTGCATTTGTTCCGCGGTGAGGCGCAGTTCTACACTTGGCTCTATCGTATTGCGGTGAATACAGCCAAAAAATCACTCTTGGATTTGAAGCGCAACCCCACGGTTTCAGAAAGCTTTTTCGCCACCGACGACGAAGATGAAACTTCCTGGAGAAAAAACGAACTAATTACAGATGAAACACCGGAATCTGCCTTTGCCGCCAAGGAAATTGCTGCAGTGGTGAACGACGCGGTAGACGCGTTGCCCGACGATTTAAAACAGGCCATCACCTTGCGGGAAATTGAGGGTTTAAGTTATGACGAAATCGCTACGGCCATGGATTGTCCGATTGGTACCGTACGGTCTCGAATTTTTCGGGCCCGCGAAGCCATTTCAGTCAAGATCAAGCCACTGCTGGAAAAGCAAACGGGTAAACGCTGGTAATGATGGACGGTGATAACGGAAAACACTATGAATAGCCTCAATTCTTTGGAGCATGAGCGCATTTCAGCGTTGGCTGACGGTGAACTGCTGGGTGAAGACTTTGCGGATGCCATGGCGGATCTGGCCATCGACGTGCAATCTACGCAATCTTTGCACATCTACTATGTGATGGGCGATGTGATGCGCAGCGATGGTCTTGCACCAGCCACACACGAGCTGGCCTTTTTGGAGCGCTTGGAAGCCAAACTGGCGCTAGAGCCAGA
>JBJOLD010000105.1:0-3602 GCA_046045765.1 Pseudomonadota bacterium
AAAGCCTGGGCGTTGCCGTGGATTCGGTGTCGTTGGGAGAGGTGGAGCGTGCGTTGGCGGCCGGGTTCAATCCTGGGCTTCAAGTCATTGATGGAGTGGGTCATGCTGAAATCGTGTTCACCGCTGACCTGCTGGACCGCGCTACGCTGCCACGCCTGGTGGAGCTGGGCATTCCGGTGAATTGCGGCTCAGTGGACATGCTGGACCAGCTGGGTGCTGTAAGCCCCGGCCACCCGGTGTGGCTGCGTATCAACCCCGGCTTTGGCCACGGCCACAGTAACAAAACCAACACCGGTGGCGAGCACAGCAAGCACGGCATCTGGCACACCGAATTGCCCGCTGCCTTGGCCAAGGTGCGTAGCAACGGCTTGGCGCTGCAAGGTGTGCACATGCACATTGGCTCGGGCGTGGATTACTCGCACTTGCAAGAGGTGTGCGGCGCCATGATTGCGTTGGTGGAAACCGTGAAGGCGCAGGGCATGGACCTACACGCCATTTCTGCCGGTGGCGGCCTGTCCATTCCTTACCAAGCGGGTGAGCCCACCATCGACACCGCGCACTATTTTTCGCTGTGGGACGCCGCACGTAAAACCATCGCTACGCTCTTGGGCCACGCGGTAGCGTTGGAGCTGGAGCCGGGCCGCTATTTGGTAGCGGAGAGCGGCGTGTTGGTCAGCGAAGTGCGTGCCGTCAAAAACCAGGGCAGCGCGCACTTTGTGATGGTGGACGCAGGCTTTAGCGACCTGATGCGCCCCTCCATGTACGGTAGCCACCACGGCATGGAGTTCATCCACGCCGATGGCACCGCCGCTGCAGGTAGCGTTCAGCCCACGGTGGTGGCCGGGCCGCTGTGCGAGTCTGGCGACGTGTTTACCCAAGGCGAAGGTGGCGTGGTACTAAACCGCGACTTGCCTGCCGCGCAAGTAGGTGACTATCTGGTGCTGCACGATACGGGCGCATACGGTGCGTCCATGTCATCCAACTACAACACCCGCCCGCTGATTCCCGAGGTGATGGTGGAGGGCGGCAAAGCCCGCGTGATTCGCCGCAAGCAAACGGTGGCCGAGCTGATCGCGCTAGAAAGCGTTTAAGTGAGCGACCCTGGGGGCTGGTTCTAGCCTTGCGCCACCGGCAGCGCGGGGTTGTTGCTCCACTCGCTCCAGCTGCCCGCAAACAGGGCCGTGCGCCCCAAACCGGCAATTTCCATTGCCAGCAAGTTGGGCACCGCACTCACGCCACTGCCGCAGTGGTGCACCACGGTAGCCGGATAGCGGTCACCTAGCAAAGCCAGAAATTCAGCGCGTAATTGATAGGCCGGTTTGAATTTGCCGTTTTCACCGAAGTTGGACGTGAACGGGCGGTTCAGCGCACCGGGTATGTGGCCCGCCACCGGGTCTAGCGGCTCCACTTCGCCCCGAAAACGCGGCGCGCCGCGTGCGTCGATTAGGGTCTGCGTAGCGCGGCCCAGATTTTTTGCTACATTTTCTATAGCTGCTTGCGCATATCCAACGGGGGCTGGCGCGTAGTTTGACTTGTTTTTTTCGGCTTCAGGCCCGTTGGCAACGGCTCCACCTGCAGCCTGCCACGCTTGCAGTCCACCATCCAGCACCGCCACGTTGTCATGGCCCAGCCACTTGAGCATCCACCACAGGCGGCCACAGTAGTTGACCCCTTGGCGGTCGTACACCACGGCTTGCATGGTGTTGGTGAAACCCACGCTGCCCAGCCACACAGCAAAGTTTTCACGCGATGGCAAAGGGTGGCGCCCACCGGACGCGGCGCCGGTCACTGTTTTGTTACCCTTGGCGCTCAGCGCCGTGTCCAAGTGCGCATACACCGCGCCGGGAATGTGCGCTTGTAGGTACTGCGAGGTGCCAGCGTCGGGCTGCATCAAATCGAAACTGCAGTCAAACACCATGCACGGCTGGCCGCTAGCCAACATCTTTTGCAGTTCGGGGGCAGAAATCAGGGTGGTGAATTGGGTCATGGTGGGTGCTCCTAGGTTTGCGTGTCCAAGCCGCGCAGTGTTGTGAACCACTGTGCGTCCTCGGCAATGGCGGTTTTTGCTCTTTCGTGCTCTTGCTGGTCCAGAAATCGGGTTTCCCGCAAGCGGTATTCAATCGTTGGCAGTGACAAGATACCTGCCGCAATACCCGCGCGTATCCACTCGCGGTCTTTGGGTTCGCTGCGTGCGTACTTGGAGATGGCGCAGTCGTTGGGCTCCAAATATTTCACTTTCACCCCTGAGGGCAACACCTGGCGAATCAGTCGTTGCTGCCAGCCTTCGGGCAGGGTTGGCAAATAGGGGCTGACTGCGTCAAAGTAGTAGCCATAGGTTTGGTGAAACGCACTGTCTTCGCCAAAGTGGGCTGAAAATTCTTGCGCGCGCTGTGGGTCGCGCTCGGGGTAGGCGTCTACTTCCATCGACCAGGTCATGCGTGCGGGCAAGCCCTCGCCGGACAGGCCCAAGGCCGACAGGCTACCCACCACCACAAATTCGTCCAGGCCGCTGGTATCGCGAATCTTGCCGAGCAGAAAATCGATGTCTTGCGTGTTCATACCGCACCCACGGCAAAGGGCGTGTTTTGCCGCATGGCAGGGCCCCAAGCTTCGTCCCGTGCGTCGTCACGCGCGTCGTCCATGTGGAGCATGCTGTGGGCTATAGCGCTGGGATCGGCCGCCAGAATGTGTTGCCAGCGGTCGATGTACACCGGACTGCACAGTTGCTTGTCCCTCCACAGCTGCACCATGCGCAGTGCATTCGCTTTCAAGGCTTGGGCCTCGTCGCCACCTAAAGCGAGTTTCACAGCGATCTTTAAATGCTTTTCCCGGGAGGCGGCTTGCTTGGCTTGCAGGTCTGCCCGTGCTTGGCGGCGCAAGGCCATATCAGGCGGCTCCGACAGGATGCCCAATTCAGCCCCCAGTAAGCGCGCTGCGCCTTGAATGCTGGAAGCCTGTGCGTCTTTGCCTTTTTCGATTTGAACCAGCGTGGTGCGGCTGATGCCCGCTGCCGTTGCCAGTGCTTCTTGCGACAGCGACTGGGCCGTGCGCAGGGCGCGTAGCGTGACTCCAATGTTTTGCAAAGTGGCAGACATGTGTGGAATTCTAACCATGTACAGAATTTTAGTCACCATCCCCTGACACATTTGCGGGCATGTCTGCTGGATATTGTGGGGCTCAGTGCTCCTCAGGCGGGGTGTTGGGCATCGCCCGCGAACGCAAAATGGTGGCTAAAACGCCGCTAGTCACAATCACCGCAATGCCCGCCCAGCCCATGGGTGCGATTTTGTCGCCAAATATCAGCAGGCTGAAAATCACCGCAAACACAATTCCCGAGTACTGCATGCTGGCCACCACCAACGTGGAGCCTTTGCGGTAGGCCCGCGTCATGCTCCATTGGCCCAGCGATGCCAAGATGCCAATGGGCACCACCCATGCGGCGTCTTGCCAGCGCACCTCGGCCCACGGGGTTACCTCGGTAAACAGCACGCCCACCAGGCCCACCAGGGTGGTGCCTACGGAAAAGTAAAACACGGTGCGTTCTTCGGGTTCGCCCACTTTGCCCAGGGCCGTGACTTGCATGTACGCCAGCGCCGCGCCCA